>NZ_JBGFFG010000185.1:0-6634 GCF_056175765.1 Pseudoxanthomonas sp. LjRoot204_2
TCGCGCCGGCCGCAGCAGGCAACCCTGCTCTGGCCTCGCAGGGCGGGGAAGAAGGGGGGCTGGTCGCCACCGGTGGTGAACGGCGCATGCCCCCGCATCTGTGGCCATGGCTGGCTGCCGGCTTCGCGCTGCTGTGGCTCGCGACGCTGGTATGGGCACTGTCGCGTCGCCAGCCGGGTGCGCGCGTCGTGCGCGAGTTCCCCGCCGCGCCACTGGACCTGCCCCACGCAGCGGCTTCGCGCGCCACCCACACCGCCGCCGACTTGAAGCGCGTGCTCGACGCCGGCGATCTGGACGACATCGAACACGTGCTCTGTGGCATGGCGCATCCCGTCGCGGGCGACCTCGACGAGCTGCAGCGTCGCCTCGTCGCACCGGCGCAGCGGAACGCGGTGGATCTGCTGCGGCGTGCCCGCTGGGCGGGGGGCGATGCCGCGCAGGCGCGTGCCGCATTGCGCGAAGCGTTCCGCGGAGGTCCGCAGTGGTCTGCGCCGCTCATGCGCGCGGAGGAAGAGCCGTTGCCGCCCCTGTATCCAAGATAGGGGACATCGTGCCCATGTTCGTCATCGTCAGGAGAAGGGAGACGACTCACGCCGCCAYGCCCGACGTTGCACACGAGGCGCGCCGGGGCCTTGCACCGGGTTTGCTAAGCTCCCGCCTTTGCCCCTGCAGGAACTGCCGATGACCGACGCTACGCCCGCCAAGCGCGCCAGACTCCCTCTGCACTGGAAGATGGCCATCGGCTTCGGCGTCGGCCTGATCGTCGGACTCATCGTGCATGCCACCGGCCAGGGCGATGCCGGCTGGGTGCAGGACGTGACGAAGTACGTCACCACGCCCTTCAGCAAGATCTTCCTCAACCTGATCTTCATGCTGATCGTGCCCTTGCTTTTCTCGGCCCTGGTCTGCGGTATCGCCGAGATGGGCGATATCCGCGCGCTGGGCCGGATCGGCTGGAAGACGCTCGCCTATACCATCGTGCTGTCGGCGGTCGCCGTGCTGCTGGGCCTGCTGCTGGTCAATGTGTTCAAGCCTGGCGTCGGCGTCGATCCTGCGCTGGCGCAGCAGCTGATCGCCGAGAACGCCGAGCGCACCAAGGAAATCGTCGCCAGCGTCGGCAGTCAGCCGACCGGCATGGACATGCTGCTGTCGATCGTGCCCGACAACGTGATCGGTGCGGCGTCGAGCAACGCGGCGATCCTGTCGCTGATGTTCTTCGCGGTGATGTTCGGCATTGGCCTGGTGCTGACCCCGTCGGAGAACACCGGCATCCTGAAGCGCGGCATCGAGGGTGTGTTCGAGATCTCGATGACGCTGATCGGCCTGGTGATCCGCCTCGCTCCGTACGCGGTGGCCTGCTTCATGTTCAACCTGGCCGCGATCTTCGGGTTCGACCTGCTGCTGAGGTTGGGGCAGTACGTGTTCGTGGTCGTGCTCGCGCTGGCACTACACCTGCTGGTCAGCTACTCCGTCGCATTGAAGCTCGCCGGCTACTCGCCGCTGAAGTTCTTCCGCGGCGCGCAGGAAGCGATGGTGATGGCGTTCTCCACCGCGTCGAGCAACGCCACCCTGCCCACCGCACTGCGCGTGGCCGACGAGAAACTGGGCCTGCCGCGCACGGTGTCGCGCTTCGTGCTGACCGTGGGCGCCACCGCCAACCAGAACGGCACCGCGCTGTTCGAGGGCGTGACGGTGATCTTCCTGGCCCAGTTCTTCGGCGTGGACCTGTCGCTGGGGCAGCAGTTCATGGTGATGCTGGTGTGCATCCTGGGCGRCATCGGCACGGCCGGCGTGCCCTCCGGTTCGCTGCCGGTGGTGGCGCTGATCTGCGCCATGGTGGGCGTCAATCCCATCGGCATCGGCTTGATCCTGGGCGTGAACCACTTCCTCGACATGTGCCGCACCACGCTGAACGTCACCGGCGACCTGACCCTGGCCTCGCTGGTGGCCAAGGGCGAGCGCGCCGACGTGAAACTGCCGGGGCAGCCGGGCTAACACCCCGGAAAGCACGCTGCAACCGCGACAGGGCGGGCAGGGGGTGGGACAATGAGCGGCCCGCAGCCCGCCGGGCGCCGCCCCCTGTTCCGACTCCCCATGACGACGCCCACCCGCCGCCAGCTCGCCAACGCCATCCGTTTCCTCGCCGCCGACGCGGTGCAGGCCGCCAACTCCGGTCACCCCGGCATGCCCATGGGCATGGCCGACATCGCCGAAGTACTGTGGAACGACTACTACCGCCACAGCCCGTCGAACCCGCACTGGTTCAACCGCGACCGTTTCGTGCTGTCCAACGGCCACGGCTCGATGCTGCACTACGCGCTGCTGCACCTGGCCGGTTACGACCTGCCGCTGCAGGAACTCAAGAACTTCCGCCAACTGCACAGCAAGACCGCCGGCCACCCGGAGCGCCACGAAACGCCGGGCGTGGAAACCACCACCGGTCCGCTCGGCCAGGGCTTCGCCAACGCGGTCGGTTTCGCGCTGGCCGAGAAGCTGCTCGCGCAGCGCTTCAACCGCGAAGGCCACGACCTCATCGATCACCGCACCTTCGTCTTCATGGGCGACGGCTGCCTGATGGAAGGCGTGTCGCATGAAGCCGCTTCGCTCGCCGGCACCTGGGGCCTGGGCAAGCTGGTCTGCTTCTGGGACGACAACAAGATTTCCATCGACGGCAACACCGATGGCTGGTTCACCGACGACACGCCGGSCCGCTTCGAAGCCTATGGCTGGCAGGTCGTGCGCAACGTCAACGGCCATGACCCGGTCGAGATCAAGACCGCGATCGATACCGCGCTGAAGGCCACCGACAAGCCCACGCTGATCTGCTGCCGCACCACGATCGGTTTCGGTTCGCCGAACAAGGCCGGCAAGGAATCCAGTCACGGCGCACCGCTGGGCAAGGACGAGCTGGAAGCCACGCGCGTCGCGCTGGAATGGCCGTACGGTCCGTTCGAGGTTCCGGCAGATATTTACGCAGGCTGGAACAAGGTCGAGGCCGGCAGGGCGCTGGAAGCCGACTGGAACGCCCTGCTCGACGCCTATACCGCGCAGTACCCGGAGCAGGCCGCCGAACTCAAGCGCCGTGCCTCGGGCGAACTGCCCGCCGACTTCGTCGCCCAGGCCGATGCCTACATCGCCAAGGTGCAGGCCGAGGGCCCGGTGATCGCCTCGCGCAAGGCTTCGCAGAACGCCATCGAAGCGTTCGCGCCGCTGCTGCCGGAACTGGTCGGCGGCTCGGCCGATCTGGCGCACTCCAACCTCACGCTGTGGAAGGCCAGCAAGTCGGTCTCCACCACCGATCCGAACGCCAACTACGTGTACTACGGCGTGCGCGAGTTCGGCATGACCGCGATCGCGAACGGCCTGGCGCTGCACGGCGGCTTCGTGCCGTTCGACGCCACCTTCCTGGTGTTCAGCGACTACGCGCGCAACGGCGTGCGCATGAGCGCGCTGATCCCGGCGCACGCCATCCACGTGTACACGCACGACTCCATCGGCCTGGGCGAAGACGGCCCCACGCACCAGCCGGTGGAGCACTTGGCCTCGCTGCGCTACATCCCGAACAACGACGTGTGGCGTCCGTGCGACGCGGTGGAATCGGCAGTGGCGTGGAAGCAGGCCATCGTCCGCCAGGACGGCCCGAGCTGCCTGGTGTTCTCGCGCCAGAACCTGCCGCACCAGCCGCGCACCGAGGCGCAGGTGGGCGATATCGCGCGCGGCGGCTACGTGCTGGCCGATGCCGATGGCACGCCGGACGTCATCCTGATAGCAACCGGTTCTGAAGTCGGCCTGGCCACGCAGGCCAAGGCCATGCTGGATGCGCAGGGCATCAAGACGCGCGTGGTGTCGATGCCGTCGACCGACGTGTTCGATCGCCAAGACGCGGCTTACCGCGAGGCCGTGCTGCCCAAGGCCGTGCGCAAGCGCGTCGCCGTCGAAGCCGCGATCAGCGATTTCTGGGGCAAGTACGTGGGTCTGGATGGTGCGGTCATCGGCATGACCACGTTCGGCGCCTCCGCGCCGGCCGACGCGCTGTACAAGCACTTCGGCATCACCGCGGACGCAGTGGTCGAGGCGGCGAAGTCGCTCTGAGCGGGACGTACCGCAAGACCGAGAAAAGCCGGGCATTGCCCGGCTTTTCTTTTGGACCCAATGAAAAGTTCAGGCAAGACGATATTGCTTCAACGTCGCTTTCCGATGCCGGTGTTGCTACCCGTATATCCATTAAAAGCCGTCGTCGCTTCGTTTCTGTGGGCCTGTGCTGGCTGCTGGACTGAAGGGCCCCACTCCTGTTGCCACCGCATCGGAATGACTTCGCGGGCAGATTGCGTCGTGTCACAACCTGGGCCGCTGCCCAGTGTGACTTCATCGCATACAAGTGCGTTGCAGCGGGCTCCCGCGTTTTGCGGCAAGGCGGATTTCCAATTCCTGATGCGCGGTGATAGGTTTGGCGGGAAGCCCATGCGATGGAACGCCATGATGATGCCACCTCTGCGAAGTGCACATTTCCGCCGTGTCGCATCACTGCTTCTAGCGACTGTTACCGTGATTTCTGCCGGTTGCGCCACCTCATCCGAGACATCCGTACTTGCCAAGGAGATAGCTGCCATGGCCGCGTCAGACACCAGCCCTGCGACTGAGAGTCCAGCACTTTCTGCCGAAGAAATCGGCAGGCGGTTCCTGAAGCTGATCGAGGGCTTAGAGTCACGGGAAGATCTGAATCTTGAGCGCGTCCAGAGAGTGTTGGGCGTCCCGCTGAAGCGCTTTGATGGCACGCCAGAATACCTGTACGGGTATAGCCAGCCATTAGGTGAAGGGTGGTACTTCAGCCTCGACTACATCGCCGGTTCGCCTTCCTTGCTCCGTGGAATGAGCTTGGCGTTCGGGAAGCCAGGTGAGCGTTTTCCCGATTTCCCTGCTTTCGCGTGCAACTTGGATTTCGAGGATTACCACAATGCGTTGCTAGCGGTGGGTTTTCGTGATGCTCCGATCTACGGAGAGATTGGTGAGTTGCGGAGCTGGCGCTATTACAAGGGCGATATCACGCTTTCGATCATTCCGCAAAACGTGGTAGCAGGAACGCCGGGCAGACTGTGCGTCAAGTCCATCGGTACATTGAACTGACGCAGGAGCAAGAGGATGGTCAAGCCAAATCCGCAACTTGAGGCCGCACTTTCGCGGTTTGCCGCTCAGCCCGGTGCCACGCCGGTCCAGGAGGCCCAATTGCGGGCAGCGGTCCTCGCCGATCCCAACCGGCTAAACGTGCTCAACCAGCAGGCCGTCACCCGTCAGCTTCAGGGCTTTGCCTTGGAGATGTCGAGTACATCACCCAGTTTGATCGGCACCTACGACAAGCAGGCCGGTGTGATCACGTTGCCGGCGACTAGCTTTCGGCCCGTCGGCACGACGGCAAGCGATGACTTGAAGGCAGTGATCGGGCTACAGGCGATCACCGTCGATTTCGCCTACAAGACTTGGCAGGACCATGCCGGGAAGATCCACGCCGTTGATCAGGACATGGTGACCAACCTGCAGTCTGCACTTAACGGATCGCCCGTRCTGGCGGATCAGATGAAAGACGCGATAAGACAGGGGCACGTGCAGCATTTCAGTCTGTTGGGCAACGGAATGGCGGCAGGAGCCACTTATGACGGAAATACGGTGCGACAGGACGGCACGCCGAAAGGCATCAATCTGTCTCCGTCGGGTTTGCAAACCAATACACCCGCAAATCCCCTTGGCAGATACGATGTTCGAGATATGACTTTCGTATTAGGTCACGAGATCCGGCATGGCTTTAACAATGCCGCTAAGGATAATGCGACTGGGATATTCGTCCGGAGCATAACCGTCCAAGCTAAGGCGCAAGGGCACATACACGACTATACGGACGAGTTGCGGGCTTACATCCAAGCAGGGCGAGAGGATGAGGCGAAAGCAGAGATCGCAGGCTGGAACGCGCTGTTGAGTCGCGAGCGACAGCTTAATCCTTCCATGCCAGGCTTGGACATGATGGCAGACGCAGGTAATGACAGGACGTTGGACTTTGTCCAGCGCGACCCTGTTACCAAGGCGCTCAGTATCAACCAGGGCCTCACCTTCAACCAAGACGGCAGCCTGTCGCAGAACCCCGCCAACATCGCGGCGATGGGCCAGCACTACTTCGATCGCCCATCCCATGTGCATGCGCAGCCCGGCCAACGCCCCGTGGGCATCGGCGAACACAAACCCAACCCCACCGCCGACTATCCCAACTACTACGGTACCTGGGCGCTTGAGCAGATCGTCGCCGCAGAAGACCGGGCCAATGTGTCATACAAAGGCGCGCGCCCGCAGATCGCCATCGACATGGCGGTCCTCGGCTTGAAGGAAAATCTGATCGAAATGGAAGGGCTGGACCTTGGCGCTAACAAAGCGCCGCGCCCTTATCTGGACACGAGCCAGATCCCGGCGAAGCCCGGCCATTTCCACCACACCCAGGATGCCAGCATGGGGCACGACCATCAGCACGTGCCGATCGTGGCTGCAGGGCGGATCCGCGCCAGTGGCGACCCGGTGGTCGATCGCTGGATCGATGCGCTGCAGGTGGGTGACCAGGCCGCTGCCAAAGTCCTGCAGAAGGAGTTCACCGAAT
>NZ_JBGFFG010000186.1:0-6627 GCF_056175765.1 Pseudoxanthomonas sp. LjRoot204_2
GGAGAAGGAAAGCGGTTGAGATTCCCCACGACACAAACAAAAACGCCGCCCGCAGGCGGCGTTTCATGGAAGGCGCGAGGCCTTACTTGCTGTTGGCCAGCATCCAATCGACGGTGGCGTGGATCTGCTCGTCGGAGATGGCCGGGTTGCCGCCCTTCGGGGGCATGATGCCGCCGTCCGGACCGGTGAAGCCTTCGATCGCGTGCTTGTACAGGGTGTCGACGCCCTTGCTGGCGCGTGCGCCCATGCCGGCAGCGGTCAGCATCGGTGCCTTGCCGACGCCGTTGGTGTGGCAGGCGCCGCACAGGTTCTTGTAGATCTCGCCACCGTCCAGCGTGCCGCCGTAAGCGACCTGGGAGGAGGCAGCCGCCGCGGCGGCCGCGGCGGCTGCCGCTTGGGCCGCAGCACCGGTTTCACCGGCATAGACCGCGCCGGCCGGGGCAATGCGGGCCTCGGTGATCTGCACGGCCTTCGGATCCACTTCCGGCGGCAGGCTGTCGTGCAGGAAATACGCACCGACGATCAGGCCGGCGGTGACCAGCATCAGGAAGCCGATCACCATCGAGAAATGCTTGAGGAATTCGAGGTCGTAGTTACGCACTTTCCACCTTTGGCAGCACGGCCTCAGGGCCGCGCATGGCTACGAAAACGGGGGCCGACGGACAACGCGCTGCGCGATCCAGGCGGGGCCGGGCGCCGGAACGCCGCGGGCAAGGCCGCATTATAAGCAGTGAGGCCGTCTTTGCCTCAACAAGGGCGGTAGGGTGCTCACTGCGCCAGGTAGACCTGCAGCGGCGCGCGCAGGGCCTGCAACACCCCGCGGATGGGGTAGCCGGCTCCGGCGCCTTGGCCCGACAGCGCCTGCTGCAATACCTGTCGCTTCTCGCCGCCTTCGATATGGAGATACAGGTGGCCGGCGTCGCGCAGCATCGGCAGGGTGAGGGTGATGCGGGGCTCGCCCGCCCCGGGCGCATGCATCGGCAGTACGGTCGCCGGGGTGGCCGGATCCATGGCGTCGACCAGGCGGTCGCCGCCGGGGAAGAACGAGGCGGTATGCCCGTCGCCGCCCATGCCCAGCACGACCACGTCCAGCCTTGCCGGCAGGGCCGCCGCGATATCTGCCAGGGCCTCGTCCGGAGTGGGGGTGGCACGGTGGAGCGGCACGAAGTGCGCATCGGCAGCGGCGTGCTGCAGCAGGTGCGCCTTCACCAGGCGGGCATTGGAACGGTCATGATCGTCGGGTACCCAGCGCTCGTCGACCAGGGTGACGGTGACGTTGGCCCAGTCCAGCGGCTCCTTCGACAGCGCCTGCAGGAAGCGCCGGGGCGTGCTGCCACCCGACAGCGCGATGCTGGCATGGCCACGCGCCACGAGCGCGGTCCGCAGGTCGTCGGCCACGGCGCGTGCAAGCGCAGTGGCGACGCTGTCGCCATCGGGAAAGGGGTGCAGCTGGATCTGCAGCGAGAGATCGGTGGGGGGCATGGAGCGACTCGGGAGTGGGGGCTTCCCGGGGGAAGGCAGGTCGGCGTGGGGGCGCCAGGAAAGCCCCGCCTGGGCGGGGCCGGCGACGTCAGACGGTGTCTTCGTGCCAGGTGCGGCCGTCGCGCTCGACCAGGGCCACGGCGGCGCTGGGACCCCACGAACCGGCGGTGTAGGGCTTGGGCGTCTCGCGCCCGGCCTCCCAGGCGGAGAGGATCGGGTCGATCCAGGCCCATGCGGCCTCGACTTCGTCTCGGCGCATGAACAGGGTCTGGTTGCCGCGGACCACGTCCATCAGCAGGCGCTCGTAGGCTTCCGGCTGATGCACGCCGAAGGCCTCGGCGAAGCTCATGTCCAGCGGCACGTGCTGCAGGCGCAGGCCGCCCGGGCCCGGGTCCTTGATCATGATCCACAGCTTCACGCCTTCGTCCGGCTGCAGGCGCAGCACCAGCTTGTTGCCCATCACCGGGCCGGCGCTGTCGTCGAAGATGGAATGCGGGATCTGCTTGAACGCGATGACGATCTCGGAGACGCGCTCGGCCAAGCGCTTGCCGGTGCGCAGGTAGAACGGCACGCCGGCCCAGCGCCAGTTGTCGACTTCGGCCTTCAGCGCCACGAAGGTCTCGGTGCGCGAATCGGGTTTGYCGAGTTCGTCCAGGTAGCCCGGCACCGCGGCGCCGCTGCTGGCGCCCGCGCGGTACTGGCCACGCACGGACAGGTGGCCGACGTCTTCGCCGCGGATCGGCTTGAGCGAGCGCAGGACCTTCAGCTTCTCGTCGCGCACGGCGTCGGCCTGCAGCGCGGCCGGCGGTTCCATCGCCACCATGCACAACAGTTGCAGCAGGTGGTTCTGGACCATGTCGCGCAGCGCGCCGGAGGTGTCGTAGTAGCCGGCGCGCTTCTCCAGGCCGACGGTTTCGGCCACGGTGATCTGCACGTGGTCGATGYGGCTGGCGTTCCACAGCGGCTCGAACAGGATGTTGGCGAAGCGCAGCGCCAGSAKGTTCTGGACSGTCTCCTTGCCSAGGTAGTGGTCGATGCGGAAGATCTGGCTTTCGGCGAAGGCACTGCCGACGGCATCGTTGATGACCGCGGCGCTGGCCGAGTCGTGGCCGATAGGCTTCTCGATCACCACGCGCGCGTTGCCGGTATTCAGGCCATGGGCGCGCAGGCGGTCGCAGATGTTCACGAACAGCGTGGGGCTGGTGGACAGATAGAAGACGCGGATGCGCTCACCGGTGGTCTGCAGTCGGGCGGCGAACTCGTCCCAGCCCTCGTCCTTGGTGGCATCCAGGGCCATGTAGCCCAGCTTGTCGAGGAAGGCAGGCAGCTTGGCCTTGAGCGCTTCGTCGCCGCTGGCGATGCGGGCCAGCGCCTCGCCGACCTTCGCCCGGTATTCGGCATCGCCCTGCTTGTCGCGCGCCACGCCGAGGATGCGGCTCTCTTCCGGAATCTGGCCGTCGGCATAGCGTCGCAGCAGGCCCGGCAGCAGCTTGCGCAACGCCAGATCGCCGGTGCCGCCAAAGATGACGAGATCGAAGGTGTCGACAGGCAAGGTCTTCGCAGTCACGGGAGCGTCTCGGTGCTACAGGAATGAGCGATCACAATACCACCGGGGTACCACGGGATGCCAACAGGTCCGCTAAGTGAAAGGATTGTTGCGGTATTGGTACGGCACTGGTATTTTTATTGTCATGCAAACGAACCTGCTCGAGGAATACCAGCGGCTGCAGACCGGTGAGTCCACCCGGGCAGTGGCCTACCTGCGCCTGCGTCGCGCGCTGCAGAACCTGATGGATGCTGGGGTGCTGCGGCCTGGACAGGCGCTCCCCAGCGAACGCGACTTGGCCCAACTGCTGGACCTTTCGCGGGTGACCATTCGCAAAGCGTTGGCCGGCCTGATCGAAAATGGTCTGCTCGTGCAGCGACAGGGGGCCGGCACGTTCGTGGCCGAGCGGATCCTCCGCCAGTTCTCGCGCTTGACCAGCTTCACCGACGACCTGCGCGAGCGTGGTCTGAATCCGCAGGTGAAGTTTCTCGAGCGCACCGTGGGGGAAGTAACCCCCGAAGAATCGATGGCGCTGAACCTGTCGCCGGGCAGCGGCGTGGTGCGCATGTACCGTTTGCGGCACGTCGACGGATCTCCGATCGCCATCGAACGCACCCTGGTCCCCTACGCGCTGTTGCCTGATCCAGACAGCGTGACCACCTCTTTATATGAAGCGCTGGACGCCTATGGCCACCGGCCCAAGCGCGCCCTGCAGCGTCTGAGAGCCGTGGCGTTGGATGAGGAGGCGGCCCGCCACCTCGAACTGCCGGTGGGCGCGCCAGGCCTGCTGGTCGAGCGGCGCGCCTTCCTGGAGGATGGTCGGGTCGTCGAATCCACCCGGTCCTACTACCGCGGCGACGCCTACGACTTCGTCGCCGAGCTGCAGAGCGACTGATTCCCTGCCGGCCAGGCCGGCCATTCCCCGGGTTTGCTGTCCCTGCCTGTCCTGAACGGATGAGCGGGGTGGGCCTGCTTGCGTGGGCCTTTTCTGCCGCTTGTCTGTCGCAGCGGGCCACTGATCGGCCGCGGCGGCATTCTGGCGCCGGCATGCGCTGCTTCTGTGATGAAGTTCACGCGCTTACCTATTGACGTCAATGAGTTGACGTTAAATTAAAGTAAAGATGTAATAGAGATCTCACTTTAGTGTGAAAGATGTCCGCTTCGGGGTGTGAAGCGCGATTTGTGACGTGCGCACCAATTCGACCGGCCGAGTGGCCGTCGGGGAGCGCACCGACTTTCAAGACAGCCTTGGGGGAGGCAGTCCCGGCTGGCTTATCTCCCGATCCAGCGCAAGGGACCACCGTGCACGCTCCAACTCGATTCCGCCGTCTTGCCCGGAAGGGCCGCTCCCTCCTTGTAGTGGGGACGCTGGCCGTCTGGGGCGCATTCACGGCACCGGTCCTTGCGCAAACCCAGGTCACAAACACGGCCAACGTCGCGTTGCCGGCGGGCATCGTCGATACCAACACGGCCAACAACACGTCCAGCGTGACGGTGGGGGTTCTGGCGCTGCCCCGCCTGACGCTGGTCAAGCAGGTCGTCAATGACAACGGCGGTACCGCGCTGGCGACCGCTTGGACACTCACTGCCACCGGGCCGTCCACCACCATCTCGGGAGCGACCGGCACGGCGGCCGTCACCTCGGTCGCCGTACCTGCCGGCTCGTATGCGCTGACGGAGACCGGCGGTCCCGCCGGCTACACGGCAGCGACATGGAGTTGCGTCAAGAATGGTGGCGCGGCGGTGGCGGCCAACACGGTCAGCCTGGCCGGCGGCGATGTCGCCACCTGCACCATCACCAACAACGACCAGGCCGCGACGCTGACGCTGGTCAAGACGGTCATCAACGACAATGGCGGCACGGCCACGGTCGGTAACTTCCCGCTGACGGCGACCGGTCCCACGACCATCACGGGTGTCTCCGGCACGGCCGCAGTCACCAATGCCTCGGTCAGTGCCGGCGTGTACACGCTGTCGGAAGTGACGGCCGCGGGCTACGTGGCAGGCACGTGGAGCTGCACCGCCGGCTCGCTGTCTGGCAACCAGCTGACCTTGGCCAATGGCCAGAGTGCGAGCTGCTCGATCACCAATAACGATCAGGCCGCGACGCTGACGCTGGTCAAGACGTTGGTGAATACGGGCGGTGGCGCGGCGACCATCAGCGACTTCCCGCTGACCGCGACCGGTCCGACGACCATCACCGGTGTGAGTGGCACGGCGGCAGTGACCAATGCCTCGGTCAATGCGGGCATGTATACGTTGTCGGAACCGACGGTCGCCAATTACGCGGCTGGCAGCTGGAGCTGCACGGCGGGCACGCTGTCCGGCAACCAGCTCACGCTGGCCAATGGCCAGAGCGCAAGCTGCTCGATTACCAATACCTTCCAGCCCGCTCCGTCGCTTGCGCTGGACAAGACAGCGTCGCCGACCACAGTGTCGGCCGCGGGCCAGACGGTCACTTATTCGTTCCTGGTGACCAACACGGGCAACGTGGCGATCACGAGCCTGCAGATCAACGAGACTGCGTTCAGCGGTACCGGAGCGGCGCCGGTCATCAACTGTCCGGTCAGCACGCTGGCGGCGGGTGCGACGACGACCTGTAGCGGCACATATGTCGTCACGCAGCAGGACATCGACGCCGGCACGATCAGCAATACGGCAACGGCGTCGGGGACCAACCCCGCCGGCGGCACGACGACTTCGCAGCCCGATACCGCCACGGTCGCCTCGACCGCCGCACCGTCGCAGAGCCTGCTCAAGGCGCTGACGGGCAACGCGGACGGTGATGCCAGCGGGACGGTGAGCGTCGGCGACGTACTGACCTACACCGTCACCATGACGAACACCGGCAACACGACCCTGACCGGCGTGGTGGTGAGCGACAGCAAGATCACGCCTAACACGATCGCCTGCGCCAGCGTGGCGCCGGGCGGTACCTGCGTGCTGACGGGCAGCTACACGGTCACGTCGACCGACGTGACAGCGGGGAATGTCAGCAACACGGCGGTCGTGACCAGCCCTGTCTGCCCGGTAGGCAACACGACGGCTGCGTGCACCACCACGATCGTGACGCCGGTCGTGGCGCCCAGGGTGGAATACTTCAAGTCGGCTGACACGTTGGGTCCGGTGGCTGTCGGCGAGACGATCACGTATTCCCTGACGGCAGTCGTGGCCAACTCGCGCTTGGTCAATGCGCTGGTGCTCACCGATACCCTGGGCACAGGCCTGACGTTTGGCACCGTCACCAGTCAGACGCCGCCGGGCGCTTATACGGTCGACGCTGGTGGAGCGCCCGTCATTACGTTTACCCTGCCAGCAGGCACCCTGCCAGGCACGTACACGGTGGTGTACACCACGACGGTGAACGACCAGGCCGTCGTGGCCGTGACCAACCTGGTGACGGGCAACCAGGGCGGTTGTCAGATCGACAACGTTTGCGATACCTCCACGCCGGTGACGGCGCCTGCGGTGAGCTACAGCAAGTCGGCCAGCACGACCGGTCCGGTGGCGGTGGGTGAGACGATCACCTACACGCTGACGACGGTGGTGGCGAACTCGCAGACCACGTCGGTGACGACGCTGACCGACACGCTGGGCAC
>NZ_JBGFFG010000187.1:0-6583 GCF_056175765.1 Pseudoxanthomonas sp. LjRoot204_2
CTCTGCGTGCACTTCGATCCGCAGTTGATGTCGCTGGCCCGCATTCGCGAGCTGGCCCAGGCCGCGGGCGCACGCGTCACCGAAAGCTTCGGTCACCTCACCTGGACGGTCACCGGCATCGGGCATGAGCGACGCGCCCGCACTGTGGCCGAACAGATGAGCTCGGTGTTCGGCGTGCTGGAAGCCCGCGCCAGCTCGGCCGGCACGGTGTACCTGGAGTTCGAGCGCGAGAAGATCGACGAGGGCGGGTTGGAGGCCTCTCTCAAGCGCATGGGCGTTACCCGCGTGGTGACGGGCAAGCCGTCCCAGCACGACGATCACGCCGGTCATGCGCATGACGGCAAGGGGGGGGAACACGGCGAGGAGAAGCACGACCACGACCACACCGGCGGCCTGCTCGGCCCCAACACCGAGCTGATCTTCGCCCTGACCTGTGGTGCGTTGCTGCTGGTGGGCTTTCTGATCGAGAAGTTCGCCGCCTCATTGCCGGGATGGTTCCCCACAGCCTGCTACATCGGTGCGTACGTCTTTGGCGGTGCGTACACGCTGCGCGAGGCCTACGACAACCTCAAGCTCAAGCGCTTTGAAATCGACACCTTGATGCTGGTCGCCGCCGCCGGCGCCGCCGCGCTGGGCTCTTGGGCCGAAGGTGCGTTGCTGCTGTTTCTTTTCAGCTTGGGTCACGCGCTGGAGCACTACGCGATGGGACGCGCCAAGCGCGCCATCGAAGCGCTGGCCGAGCTCGCGCCGGATACGGCGATCGTCATCCGCGGCGAGTCCACCACCGAGATTCCGGTCGGTGACCTGCAGCTCGGTGATCGGGTACTGGTGCGTCCCAACGAGCGCCTGCCGGCCGATGGATTCTTGCTGAAGGGCAACTCCAGCATCAACCAAGCACCGGTGACCGGCGAGTCCATCCCGGTGGACAAGCGGCCTGTGGAGGATCCCGCACAGGCACRGAGCCGGCCCGACAGTGTCGATGCGGCCAGTCGGGTCTTCGCAGGCACCATCAATGGGGCCGGTGCGATCGAAGTGGAAGTGACCAAGCGCGCCGAGGACTCCGCGCTGGCGCGCGTGGTGAAGATGGTGAGCGAGGCCGAGACACGCAAGTCGGCCACCCAGCGCTTCACCGATCGCTTCGAGCGGATTTTCGTACCCGCGGTACTGGCGCTGGCGTTCCTGCTGCTGTTTGCTTGGGTGGTGGTGGATGAGCCGTTCCGCGACAGCTTCTATCGCGCCATGGCCGTGCTGGTGGCCGCCAGTCCGTGCGCGTTGGCCATCGCCACCCCGAGCGCGGTCCTGTCCGGTATCGCCCGCGCGGCGCGTGGGGGCGTGCTCAYCAAGGGCGGCGCGCCGCTGGAGGATCTGGGGTCGTTGAAGGCGATGGCCTTCGACAAGACCGGCACCCTGACCGAAGGGCGCCCGCGCATCACCGATGTGGTGCCGGTGGACGGGGCGTCGGAGACCGAGCTGCTGCAGGTAGCGGTCGCGGTGGAGTCGCTGAGTGATCATCCGTTGGCCGCCGCGATCGCGCGAGATGGTCGCAGTCGATTGGATACGGGCAAGTTGCCAACGGCCTCGGCCTTGGAAAACCTGATCGGCCGCGGCGTCAAAGCCCGTCTGGGCGATCAGCCGGTATGGATCGGCAAGGCCGAGATGTTCGGCGCGGACGAGGTTCCCGCCCTGGGCGCCGCCGCGGCAGCGGCCATCGCCGCGTTGCGCGAGCAGGGCAGGACGACCATGGTCGTGCGGTTGGGCGATCGGGAGCTCGGCGCGATCGGCTTGATGGACACGCCACGCGAGGCGGCCAAGCAGGCGCTGGTGCGCCTGAAGGCCATGGGCATCGAGCGCATGATCATGATCTCCGGCGATCACCAGAAGGTGGCCCAGGCCGTGGCCAAGGAGGTCGGCCTGGACGAGGCATGGGGCGACCTGATGCCCGAAGACAAGGTCGAGGCGATCCGCAAGCTGCGCGATCAGGACAAGGTCGCCATGGTTGGYGACGGCGTCAACGATGCGCCTGCGATGGCCAATGCCACCGTCGGCATCGCCATGGGCGCGGCCGGCTCGGACGTGGCCCTGGAAACGGCAGATGTGGCGTTGATGGCCGATGACCTGAAGCACCTGCCATTCGCCGTGGGCCTGAGTCGTCACACGCGCGGCATCATCCGGCAGAACGTCTTCGTCAGCCTCGGCATCGTCGCCTTCCTGGTGCCGGCCACGATTTTCGGGCTCGGCATCGGTCCGGCGGTAGCCGTGCATGAGGGCTCCACATTGTTGGTGGTCTTCAACGCACTGCGTCTGCTGGCCTACAAAGACAAGGGATGAAGCGTGGACACTCCCACCAGACCTCA
This sequence comes from Pseudoxanthomonas sp. LjRoot204_2, assembly GCF_056175765.1. Classification (NCBI taxonomy): domain Bacteria; kingdom Pseudomonadati; phylum Pseudomonadota; class Gammaproteobacteria; order Lysobacterales; family Lysobacteraceae; genus Pseudoxanthomonas; species Pseudoxanthomonas sp. LjRoot204_2. The sequence continues at coordinate 2,355 of NZ_JBGFFG010000187.1, forward strand.
GGCAAGCACGCTAGCTATGGCGGTGACGCTGAGCGTACTGGCAGTGGCAAGTGGCTACCTCGCACTGGGTGGCTTGGCGGCGAGCATTTTCGCCGTCGGCTATGTCGGCGGTCTGGTGCTGTGGCTCAGCGTGCGCGGCCCGATCGTCTACCGCCGCTTTCGTGCGCCCTACTGGCTGACGCTGGCGGCGTTCGTGTTGTTGCACAAACCCGAGGAGCGTTACGCCCAATTTTTTGATGTTCTGGCCCAGATCAGCGGCACGGCCATCCCCCAAAGCACCGATCCTGCCGTGCTGCTGATGCTGGCGACCGGCTTCCTTCCCTGGCTGCTGATTCCTTGGTTGGCCGGGCAGAGCAGGGATTTCGGTCGCTATCTGGCCTGGACGTTCTTCGCGTCGATGGGGCTGTCGGAGCTGGCCCACTTCGTATTGCCGCTTTTTCTGGCACAGCCTTACCACTACTTCCCGGGCATGCTCAGCGTGGTGATCCTGGCCCCCTTGGCATGGTGGGGACTGTGGCCACTGGCGCAGGCCGGCGCCACGTCCGGATCGGCGCAACCACCGGCGCCCTGATGCTAATCGCGTGGGACGCTGCCTCTAGGCGCCAGGCGGCGGGCGATTCTGGTTTCTTCCGGGTGTGTTGGAGTTCGCTGGTGATAAGCGCGCTCAGTTGCTGGGGGCCCAGTTCGGATAGCAGCTTGCCGTTGACGAAGATCGCTGGCGTGCCGCGAATGTCGGCCGCTTCCACGGCGGCCACTTCGCGTTTGATCAGGGTCTCGACCGCCCCGGTCGCCAGATCGCGCTGTGCACTCGCACGGTCCAAGCCTGCGGCGACGGCAAACTCCCACACCTTCTTCGGATCCGGCGCGCCATGGCTGGCCCACACAGGCTGGTTTTGCATCAAGGTCTCCAGCACCGGCTCGAACTTCTTCTGTTTCCGGGCCGCTTCCAGCACACCAATCGCTTCCTTGGAGACCTGTCCATGGAAGGGCACATAGCGGATCACCAGACGCACGTCCTTGGGACGGGCGGCCAGCAGTTGCTTCACGTGGGGATACATCGCACGGCAGGACTCGCAGGTCGGGTCGAAGAATTCCACGATCGTGACCGTCGCGGTCACCGGCCCCAGGGGCGGTGCACCGGCGGGTGCCAGTAAAAACAGCGTGCGGAATCAAGCAAGGGTACCGGCCGCACGCGGCTTTACATAAGCGACGTTATGCGAAGTAAGTTATTGATTATACCGGATTAATTTGGAAATCGCAAGGTCTGTAGTTGCACCGTGCGCTAGCCGGCCACAGACGCGATAAGCTAAGCATTCCTTAGTTCCAGCCATTCTTGATGTCATGACGACGCCATCTGAGCGCACCCGCAATGTGTTGCAGGCGGGCGCGTTCCTCCGGCAGCTAGCGGCCAGCCAAGCCGTGCCCAAAGAGGTGCGGCAAGAGGCATATCGACTGCTGCGGCACTATCCAACCGTCAGCGACATCGAGGCGATTGCTGAGCACGAAGAGCGGCTGCGAGCGCTGACCCAGTCGGCCTTCGTACGACCCTACCTGAGCAGCGAGATCGAGGCGGATTGGTTCTCCGGATACCCGCTTGGCCCTCATCGCATCTGACTATGAAGCAACCGAGCAGGCCGCGTGCAAGAGGGACTACGTCCGCAGAGGCAGCGCTGGAGGCTTCCTTTGAACGGGCCCGCGACAGCGCAGCCGAGGAACGCGCATTCTTCAAGCGACTGATGGATGCGATCGTGTACGTGCATGCGCCCGTCTCGGATGACGCGCGGACACTGCGGCTGGTCCAGTTCCGCCATCCTGACGGTTTCGATGCGATCCCCTTCTTTACCTCGCTCGACAAGGCGCAGGCGGCCAGTTCGGCTGCTGTCAGAATTCTGGGAGTTCCAGGCCGTGAGCTGCTAACCGGTACTCGCGGCGCTACGTTGATGCTCAATCCCAACGACGACGGCGTTGTCCTCTACCCGGAAGAGGTTGCGGCATTGTTGGATACGGGCTTTCTGGCCAGGGTGGAACGGCTGGAGCCGGCGGAGTTCGCGGTGAGACCTGCCCAAGCCGCACCGGCTTGGCTCGCTCCGGCCATCAGCGGCAGCCTTGAACACGCCGACTTCGTCTCGTCGGCGTATCTCCTGGAAACTCACTCGTCGGGGGGCGTCGAACAGCCTCCCGGTCTGTTGATCTGGCTGGTGGTCGACCTGGCTTTCGCCGAGCGGGCGGCTCGTCTGGTGACCACCGCCATACAGCCCTTATGCTCAGATTTGGACGTCATCATCGACTTGGCGGTCCACGACGTATCGCAGCCTTTGCCGGCGGGCCTGGATGATCCCCAGATCGTGCCCATGTTCACGAGAATCAAGCCAACTTGAGCGCAGCTCATCGGCCTATGAGCCCTGAAGACAAACTGCTAGCACTCCTTCCGGAATTGACCGAGGAGGAGAAGGATCGGCGGACCCGCGAAGGTATCGCCGACGTCGACGCTGGACGTACGATCCCGCACGAGGAACTACTGCAATGGATCAGGCGATGGTCGGAGCCTTCTTGAGGGTTTCCGTTGGGTCAGGAGCGTGGAAACTCTTGAATCCAATATTCAAGAAGGGCACGCGTGCCTAAGCAGCACTTCAGAAATGCCTGGGTCACGCGGCTTCTGGTTCGATCAAGCCTAAGTCTGTAATCCACGCACTGCCTGACGTCGAGGGGTGTTTCCTCGTTGAATCATGGTGTTAGAGCCGATTCGGCTGTTTTTCTCACGAATCCCTGCCGACCCTCAAGTTCAGCCGCGCAGGGGGCGGTGATCTCGATGCATCGCGATGCCGTCGCCTGCGAACGGGCCAAGCACGCCCGCGACCAGGCGTACGCGCGACTTGGCCTGAAGCGCGATTTCGCTACAAGCCGCAAGCTCGACGACCGTGTCAACCAGGCGTGCCGGTGAAGGAGGGTCTCAGATCGTGCGCGAGAACCGTGGCGTGTCCGGCGACGGTGCGGCTGGCAGGTAGCGGTCGAAGCACATCGCGATCACCCGCAGCAGCAGGCGACCCTTGGGCGTGGCCTGGATGCCGACCCGCGTGAACGTCAGCAGGCCGTCGTCTGCCAGCGGCGCCAGCCGCGACAGCGCATCGGCGAAGTAGTCGGTGAACACGATGTCGTAGCGCCGTCCGATGCGCGCGTAGTCCAGTCGGCCATGGCACATCAGTTCCTGGATGACCTCCGCCCGCAACACGTCGTCGCGATCCAGCGGCATGCCGCGCCAGACCGGCATGCGTCCGTCGTCGATGGCGCGTTCCCAACTGGCGATGTCGCGGGGATTCTGGCTGAAGCTGTCGCCGATATGGCTGATGGCGCTCACGCCGAGCCCGATCAGGTCGCTCTCGGCATGCGTGGTATAGCCCATGAAGTTGCGATGCAGGTCGCCGCGCGCCTGCGCACGTGCCAGCTCATCGTCSGGCAGSGCGAARTGGTCCATGCCGATGTAGACGTAGCCCGCCGCCACCAACCGCTCGATCGCCCCCTGGAGCAAGGCGAGCTTGATCTCGCGATCGGGCAGGTCGGCGTCCGCGATGCGCTGTTGCGGCTTGAACAGCTGCGGCAGGTGCGCATAGCTGTAGACGGCGATACGGTCGGGCCTGGCGTCGAGCACGATCTCAAGCGTCCTCGCGAAACCGTCGCGCGTCTGCTTCGGCAGGCCATAGATCAGGTCGATGTTGACCGACCGCATGCCGTGTTCGCGGCATGCCGCCACGATGGAGAGCGTCTCTTCCACGCCCTGCAATCGGTTCACCGCCTTCTGCACGCCCGGGTCGAAGTCCTGCACCCCCAGGCTCGCCCGCGTGAAGCCCACGGCGGCCAGCTCGGCGATGTCGGCGGGCGTGACGAAGCGCGGATCCAGTTCGATCGAGAAATCCATGGTCGCCGGATCGGCGAACGTGAACTGGCTGCGCAGTTCGGCCACGCAATCGGCGATCTGCGCCGGCGTCAGGAAATTCGGCGTACCGCCACCGAAATGCAGCTGCACGACGGGGCGGCCGCTGTCGAACAACGGGGCCATCCGCGCGATCTCGCGGTATAGATAGTCGAGGTAGAGCTCGCCACGCGCCTTGTCGCGCGTGATGACCCGATTGCACCCGCAGTAGAAGCAGGGACTGGTGCAGAACGGGACATGCACGTAGAGCGACAGGGGGCGCGCGTGCTCGAGGCCATTGGTCGACGCCGCATGTGCGCGC
>NZ_JBGFFG010000188.1:0-6522 GCF_056175765.1 Pseudoxanthomonas sp. LjRoot204_2
GTACACCAGCGACACGGGCTGTGAGGTGTTGAGGCGGAAGTCGGTGTTGCCGTAGCCGCGGATGTAGAAGCGCGGGAAGGCGCGGCCGAACGAGGATTCGATGTTCAGGCTGGGCACGCGGCCGGACAGGAAGCGGATGTCGGTGCCGCCGGACGCCAGCACGCCCAGCTGCTCTCCGTTGACGGTGCTGATGGAGACGGGCACGTCCTGGATGTTCTCGACCTTGCGCTGCGCGGTGACCTGCACGGTGTCGAGCGTGGCGGCGTCCTTCTCTGCCGGGGAGGCGGCGTCCTGGGCGAGGGCGGTGCCGAAGGGCAGCAGCGCGGCGATGGCAAAGGCGAGGCGGTGCGGCCGGACGGCGGCCGGGCGGACTGGGGACATGGCGTGGCTTTCCGAGTGGGTGGGATTCGGGGCGCGCGGCGGCGCTAGCACGCGAATGTTGCATTACAGCAACAACGGGGGCAATGGCCGGAAGTCCCGTTTCCGACGAGCTCCGGCCTGGCTGCCACAAGGGGCGGTCTTCCACCCCCTGCCGCCCCGTCCGCCTCGCCCGCCTCGCGGTCGGCGGAACGGGAGCCCACGCATGTCCCCGTCCGACCGGCGGAGGGCGGACCCGACGGCTATGACGCCGCCAGGGGATCGCGCTGTGCACCGCGTCGCGCGATCAGGTGGTCCAGGCTGGCGCGGCCCGGTCCGGCAAACAGCAGCCAGGCGAATACCGCCACGTAGAGCACCTCGTCCAGCTCGACGAACTCGTCGAGCGTCGAGATGCCCGGCAGCACGACGACGGCCAGCGCCACCAGCATGTTGAAGATCATCGGCAGCATGGTCAGGCGGGTCGCCAGCCCGAGCATCATCAGCAGGCCGCCGATGAATTCGGTGCCCGCGCAGACCGTTGCGCTCAACGCGGGCCAGGGGATGCCCCATTCGACGAAGCGTTCGGTGAAGAACGCCAGGTTGTTCAACTTGGCCCAGCCGGTCTCCAGCCAGAAGTAGCCGAATACCAGCCGCACCAGCAACGGGCCGATCCATTCGTGGTCATGGAGGAAGGCGAGTGCACGCACATGCACGGGTAGGGTTTGCATGGAGATCTCCAGGAAGAGTCAGGCAGGGAAGGACAGGTCGGCCACCAGGCCATCGGACAACCACCGCTTCAGCAGGCGAGCGGCACGCATGGCGGGCGAACGGCCGGGCAGGCGCACGCACCAGTCGGCGAATGCGTCGCCCCGCTCGATCGCCACCAGCGCCATCGCCTCGTCGCGGGGCAGGCGGCGCCAATGGACGTCGAACCCGACGCGCCAGAGCAGCCACGCCGTGGGTGCCTGCGGACGCAGGGCGGGCAGGGGTTGGCCCCGGGCATGGGCGTCGAGCACGGCGACAGCGGTGCTGCGCAGGCGCAGGCGGCGCACCGCGGGGTGCACGTGCAATCGGAGACGCGTCCACGCCTCGGGAGACAGCGCCGCTACGTCGTCGATGCTGCATGCCGGTGCATCGGCGGCATCGAAGACCTCGCCCTGCTGCCACTCCAGGCGCGCGAGATCGGCGGACGTCGCGTCGCGCAACGCCAGCCAGCGTGGGAAGTGCTGCCCCAGGTGCCGGACCGAGGGATGGCGCGAGGGATGGGCGGCAAGATACGTCTCGGCCAGCGTATCGAAGCGGTCCTCGCCCAGCGAGGCGCGCAAGGCGGGAAAGTCGTGGCCCAGCACCTCCACCAGTCGCCACCGGTAGCCGTCCGCATACACGCGCAGGCGCATCGACGAAGGGGCCGGGAGTGCATCGGAGACGAGCGGCGCTTCCGCAGGATCCCGGCGCAGCAGCCAGCCCGCGAGCTGCCGCTGCTGGTCGACCAGGGCCATCGACCGGCTCATGCCGCACGCGCCTGCGCAGCCGCGCCTGCGGCGACCGCGCGTGCCACATCGAGCTCGGCGAGCAGCGCGTCCAGCGGAGGGATGTGATCGTCGCGCTCGATCATCGCGGGCACGTTGCCGAAGCGCCGCACGGCGTCCGCATACAGCGACCAGACGCCGTCGGGGACCGCAGCGTCGTGGGTATCGATCAGCAGGCCGCTGCCGCGCGCATCCTCGCTGTGCCCGGCCAGGTGCATCTGGCCGACGGCCGCAGGCGGCAGGCGATCGAGGAACGCCACCGCATCGAACCCATGGTTGTGCGCATTGACGAAGACGTTGTTCACGTCGAGCAGCAATCCGCAACCGCTCTCGGCCACGATCGCCGAGAGGAACTGCGCTTCATCCAGCGTGTCGTCGCCGAAGCGCAGGTAGCTGGACACGTTCTCCAGCAGCAATGGCATGCCGAGGATGTCCTGCACCTGCCGCACACGCGCGGCGACATGCAGGACCGTTTCGTCGTTCTGAGGCAAGGGCAGCAGGTCGTGGAACTGCACCCCACCCTGGCGGGTCCAGCACAGGTGGTCCGACACGACCCGTGGCCGCACGCGCCGGGCCAGGCGGCCCAGCGCGTGCAGGTACTCGCGGTCCAGCGGATCGCTACCGCCGATGTCGAGCGACACGCCATGCATCGCCATGGGCCAGCGTTCGGCCATCCGGTCCAGCATCCACAGCGGACGGCCGCCGTCGACCAGGTAGTTCTCGCTGAGGATCTCCAGCCAGTCCACGCGCGCGCTGCCCGCGAGCAAGGCGTCGTAGTGCTGTGGCCGCAGGCCCAGGCCGAAACCCTGAAGGGGCGTGGTCATGGCGTGTCGTGGCTCGCGCGCGGCGTCAGGTGTTGGCCTTCTTCGCATCGGCCGCCTTCTTCTGCGGCTTGGGTGCCTCGAACTTGCCGCCGGCCGTCTTGCAGGTCTCTGCCGTGGATTCGGTGAAGCCGTGGCCCTTGCACGCGTTCTGGCCCTTACAGGCGTTGGAGGCGCTCTTGCACGCGCCCTGTCCCTTGCAGGCGTTGGCGCCGACGCAGTGGCCGACCTTGGCCGACCCGGATTCGGCCGCATGAGCCATCGGTGCACCGAGGAAGAGGGCGGCGGCGGCGACCGCGACGGACAGACCGGACAGCTTGGTGGTGTTCATTGGAAAGCCTCGTTGGAGTTGGGGAAGGCGTCGTCGACGGAGCGCCGCAGGACGCCATGCCATTCCACCGTCCCGCATCCGCGGCGACCATTCCCGAGCGTTCCCGCGATATGCCCCATCGTCCGGCGCGGTGTGCGGGCGGACGCACGCGCATGAATCGGCGGACGCGCGGTCATGGCCCGCATCCACCCCGTCGCCTACGATGGCGCCATGGACACCTTGCCCACCCCCGCCTCCGGCCTGGCGGAGCACGAAGACCGCGACGCCGTCCTCGAGACCGTGCTGGGCGCCTATCGCATGCGCGTGGAGATCACCGCGGATGTCCGCTACTGCGGAACGTGGTACGACAGCGAGCCGGCGACGCACCACGGGCAGTTCCACCTGTTGACCCAAGGGCAGTGCTGGATCACCGGAGAAGCGCTGGACGTGCCGGTGTTGCTCGAGCGCGGCGACCTGATCGTCTTTCCTGCCGGCGTGCGCCATGTGCTCTCGTCGTCGGCCGATCCCCATCTGCCCGACGCGCCGGATGTCGGCGACACCAGCATGCTGTGCGGCGAGCTGGAGTTCATCACCGGCTCGCACAACCCGATCTTCGCCGCGCTGCCGCGGTGGTTCGTGATCCGCAGCCAGGACAGCAGCGCCGGCTTCAGGCAACTCGCGCAGATGCTGGCCGACACCAGTCGGGAACGCCGCTGGGGTCGCCAGCTGGTGCAGAACAAGCTCGCAGACTCGCTGTTCACCATGGCGGTCTGCGAGTACGTGCGCCAGGCCGAGCAGCCGCGCGGCCTGCTCGCTGCGCTCACCGACGTGCGCCTGTCGCGTGCGCTGTCGGCCATCCATGCGCGTCCCGGCGAGGACTGGACCATCCAGTCGATAGCGCAGGAGGCAGGCATGTCCCGCACCGCGTTCGCCGAGCTGTTCTCGGCCACCGTCGGCACGCCGCCCATCCAGTACCTGTCGCACTGGAGGGCAACCGAGGCGCGCCGGCTGTTGAAGAACCGGCGCTTCTCCGTCGCCGCCATCGCCGAGATGCTGGGCTACAGCAGCGAGGCGGCCTTCCGTCGCTTCTTCAAGCGCATCGAAGGCGTGGGTCCGGGCAACGCGCGGCGCCGTTCCGGCGGGGCGTCCTGATCCGGGCGTGGTCGTTGGCTGCGGTTGCGCGAGGGGGCGCTATCCTGCGCACCCGTCCCGCCCACTCGCCGCCCATGCGCCCTGCCGCTCGCCTGATCCCCGCCCTGCTGCTTGCCCCGTTGCTGCTGGTCGCCTGCGGTGGCGACAACGTCAGGCCCACGCCGGTCGCCGCGGTGGTGTCGCCGATACCCGCCGCGCCCAAGCCGAAGGTGGGCATCGCGCTCGGGGGCGGTGCGGCGAAGGGATTCGCGCACATCGGCGTCATCAAGATGCTGGAAGCCAACGGCATCGAACCGCAGATCGTCTCCGGCACGAGTGCCGGCAGCGTGGTCGGCGCGCTGTATGCCAGCGGCATGGACCCGTTCCAGATGCAGAAACAGGCCTTCGCGCTGGACGAAGCGAAGATCCGTGACGTGCGCCTGTTCTCCGGCGGCCTGGTGCAAGGGCAGAAGCTGCAGGACTACGTCAACGACCTGGTCGGCAAGCGCACCATCCAGCAGCTGAAGAAGCCGTTCGCCGCAGTGTCCACGCAGTTGGAGAACGGCGAACGCACCGTCTTCGTGCGCGGCAACACGGGCCAGGCGGTGCGCGCGTCGAGCAGCATCCCAGGCGTGTTCGAACCGGTGGTGATCGGCAAGGCCAGCTACGTCGACGGCGGCGTGGTGAGCCCGGTGCCGGTGGACGCCGCGCGCCAGCTGGGCGCCGACTTCGTCATCGCCGTGGACATCTCCACCAAGGCGCCCGGCACCAAGCCCGGCAGCATGCTGGGCATCGTCAACCAGTCCATCGGCATCATGGGCCAGCGCCTGGGCGAACAGGAACTGGCGCGCGCGGACGTCGTCATCCGTCCGAAGGTCAACGACATCGGCCCGGCCGATTTCGAACAGAAAAACAACGCCATCCTCGAAGGCGAACGCGCCGCACTGGCGGCGATGCCGCAGATCAAGGCCAGACTCGCCGAACTGCAGCGCACGCGCACCGCCGCGCACGCGGCCAGGCACGCGCCGCCGAAGCCGGACCCGCGCTGCCTGGAAGAGCCCTCGCGCCTGGGCCGCCTGTTCGGCCGCGACGTGAAGTGCGATGCCGCCGGTCAGCCCGTAAAGCGGTAGAGCGGCGCTTGCTCCGCTGCTTCTGGCCTCGCGTTTCGCGATGCCTGACGCCGTGGAGAGCCAAGCAGGCTCGGCTCTACGCTTGGGTCGCGCGACGCAGGTTGTCGCGTGCCCTCGCTTCCAGCGCGTCGTGGAAGTGCGGCGTGCTGTAGATCGCCGGCCGATCCAGGAAGCCCTTCAGGATCTCGCGCCGCTTGCGCCGGAACAGGAAGCCCGGCACGTACGCATATTCCTTGCGGATCTGCTGCTCGTACTCGTCGAAGCGCGCACGCGCCGCACCGAGGATCGACAGGTCGATATCGACCAGCAGCTGTTCRTCGCGTCCCGACGGCACCGCGGTATGCCGCGTCGCCATCACCAGGTCGTGCACACGCTGCGCCGCATCGGTCGGCGCACCCGCATCGCTCAACGCATCGCGCGCCCAGTCGGCGCTGCGCTGCTCGTTGTCATGCCCTTTGATGTCGTAGATCGCATCGTGGAACCACAGCGCGAGTTCGACTTCGGCCGGGTGCTCGGGCAGCGCGCGCACAGCGTCGAACGCCGACAGGCATTCACCGAGGTGCTGCTGCGTGTGGTAGTGGCGCTGCGGCTCTGCGTACGCCGCCATCAGCTGCGCGAACAATGCGTTGCCCTCGCCCACCGCGCCGATGCCGGTCCATGCGCGTTGCCAGGAAGGTGCGAAAACGTCCATGACGCAGTCTAGGACGAAAGACGTGTAGACGCAGCGCATCAATGTTCCATGGATCACCGCACCGATGACAACCCCTGCCCGCCCACCGGGACCGTTTCGATGTGGCTGTCGAATCCGGCGATCATCGGCCGCGCTTTCGCGATGGCCTGTTGCACGGCCGGCAGCGACAGCGAAGCCTTGTGGCTCGCGGCATCGGTCCAGACCTCGGTGATCCAGATCGCATCCGCGTCGGCGGGATCCCGCGCGATGACATAGCTCAGGCATCCGGGCATGGCGTCGGTGCCTTCCAGCAGGATCGCGAGCAGCGCATCGCGCTGGCCGGGCGTGGCGCGCATCTTGCCGATCAGTCCGTACATGGCGGGTCCTCGTGGAGATTGCGCGCGTTGTAGCACGCGTCGCGGACAGGGATCGTCCGCGTCAGGTCCTGGGCAACAACGGCAAGCCGCCGTCGGTCTTCACCGCGCGCAGCACGAAGCTGGAGTTCACGTCGGCCACGCCGCTGGCGTTGAGCAGGTTGTCGAGCAGGAAGCGGGAGAAGTGCTCCAGGTCCTGC
>NZ_JBGFFG010000189.1:0-6511 GCF_056175765.1 Pseudoxanthomonas sp. LjRoot204_2
CACCATCGTCGAAGCGACGTCGGGCAACACCGGCGTCGCGCTGGCGATGGTGGCCGCCGCGCGCGGGTACAAGTTCGTCGCGGTCATGGTGGAAACCTTCTCGATCGAACGCCGCAAGCTCATGCGTGCCTACGGCGCGAAGGTGATCCTGACACCGGCCGCGGAGCGCGGCAGCGGCATGGTGCGGCGCGCCGAGGAACTGGCGAAGCAGCATGGCTGGTTCCTCGCCCGCCAGTTCGCCAATCCCGCCAATCCCGCGTACCACCGGCAGACGACGGCGGCCGAGATCCTGCGCGACTTCGCCGGCCAGCGGCTGGACCATTTCGTCACCGGCTGGGGCACGGGTGGCACGCTGACCGGTGTGGGCGAAGTGCTGAAGGTCGCGCGCCCCGACGTGCGCATCACCGCATCGGAACCCGCGGGCGCGTCGCTGCTCCAGGGCAAGGAGTGGCAGCCGCACAAGATCCAGGGCTGGACGCCGGACTTCGTGCCGGACGTCCTGAACCGTGAGGTCGCCGACGAGATCCTGCCGGTCACGGACGTGGAATCCATCGCCACCGCGCGCCGCCTGGCGGCGGAGGAAGGCATCTTCGTGGGCATTTCCGGCGGCGCCACCGTTGCGGCCGCGCTCCAGGTCGCGCAGAAGGCCAAGCCCGGCGACGTGCTGCTGGCGATGCTGCCGGATACCGGCGAGCGTTATTTCTCGACGCCCCTGTTCGAAGGCGTCAACGAAGGCTCCGACGACGACTGGCTGGCCTCGCTGGGCGACGCAGCGCTGCCGTAATTGATGTCAGGACGACGGCGGCGCAACGCAATCGCGCCGCCACGTCCATTCCATCGCCTTGCCGTCGTCACGCCCATCGTCGACACGCGCGTGCAGCGTATCGGCGTCGGGGCGCGAGTAGATGACGCGCTTCGGGAAGTCATGCGCGGGATTGGCGAACACCACGCGATCCGGCGCCACGCTATGCACGGGAAATTCGGTCACCGCGCCGCCGCTCGGCTGCGCGAGGAATACCCAGCGTCCGTCCCGTTGCGCGATCCGCATGAACTCGAAGCCGATCGCTTTGCCGTCACGCGTATCACGGTGCATGCCGACCATCAGGCCACCGCGCGGCGCCATCCAGGTTTCTTCGCTGAAGGTCTTGCCGCTCGCGCCGCACCAGTGGCCGGCGAGCCAGTCGAGATCACCGGCGGATGCGGGGACTGCCAGCAGTGCCGTGGACATGGACAGGAAAAACGTCGCCCGGCGTTTCATGTGTATCCCCATTGCAGCCGATCAAGTGTCGCGCGACCTTAACAGGTGCGTGGGCGGACACGCGATCCGAAAGTCGGTGTGGGAGCGACGTAAGTCGCGATCGTGAACTCCACATTACGGGAATCCTGCTGAAACCCCATACCTGCCGGTGTAAGAGCCAGACAGGAATCACGGCCGCTGATGGCGTGCGATCGCGACTTACGTCGCTCCCACAGCGAGCACCCTTATTGCTCGTAGAGTTCCAACGGCAGGTCATCCGGATCCGCGAAAAAGGTGAAGCGGCGGTCGGTGTACTCGTCCACACGCACCGGTTCACTGGCCACGCCGTGCGCGTGCAGGTGGGCGATGGCGGCATCCAGGTCGGCGACACGCAGCGCGAGGTGACGCAGACCGCAGGCTTCCGGACGCGAGACGCGCGGCGGCGGCGACGGGAACGAGAACAGCTCGACCTGCGTGCCGTCAGGCAGGGCAAGGTCGAGCTTCCAGGAATCGCGTTCCGCCCGGTAGTGCTCGGCGACGACGCGCAGACCGAGCACCTCTGTATAGAAGCGCTTCGACCGCGCGTAATCCGACGCGATGATCGCCACGTGGTGCAGGCCGTCGATGCGCATGTCAGTGCGCTGCCGCGGCATCAGCGCCGGCATTGCCGCCCGACCGCGCCTTGCCGCCCCGCATCAGCAGCACCAGCGGCATCGAGACCAGCGTCAGCAGCATCATCAGCTTGAAGTCGTTGAGGTAGCCGATGGCCGCGGCCTGGCGGTTGACCTCGGCGTTGAGCAAGGCCAGGCCCGTGGCCGTGGACGGATTCATCGCCGCCGGCAGCAGCGTGGTCTCCGCACCGAACGCCGGGATGCGCGCACCGATCTCGGCATGGTTCACCTGCATGGCGCGCGACAGCATCGTCATCACGACCGAGATTCCCACCGACGAGCCGATGTTGCGCACCAGGCTGAAAAGGCCAGCGGCCTCGGTGCGCTGGTGCGGTTCCAGCGTGGCGTAGGCGACGGTGGAGATGGGCACGAACACCAGGCCCAGGCCCATGCCCTGGATGACACCGAGCCAGACGATGGAATGCATCGACGCATTCGGCCCGAACTGGGTCATGCCGTGCAGCGAGAACACCATCAATCCCATGCCGACCAGGATCGGCCAGCGCGCGTCGATGCGGCCCAACAGGCGTCCGACGACCATCATGCTGAACATCGTGCCGACGCCACGCGGCGCCAGCACCAGGCCGATCGTCAGCACCGGATAGTTCATCAGCGTGCTGAGGTACGGCGGCAGCAGCGCCAGCGTGGCGAACAGCACGATGCCCACGACGAAGATCAGCGCGCAGCCGACGGCGAAGTTGGCGTTCTTCAACAGGCCCAGGTCGAGCAGTGCATGGTCGCGCTTGCGCCACCACCACAGGCCGTACATGTAAAGCGCGAGGAAGGCGAGCGCGGCCTCGATCTGGATCTCGACGCTGCCGAACCAGTCCTCGCTCTGCCCACGGTCCAGGAACAGCTGCAGTGCGCCGATGCCCAGCGCCAGCAGCGCGAGCCCGATGCCGTCCAGCGGCCGCTCGTGCGGCACGTCCTTCTTGACGCTGGCCATGATGCCGACCAACGCGAGGATGCCGATCGGCAGGTTGATCAGGAACACCCAGTGCCAGCTGTAGTTCTGGGTCAGGAAACCGCCGAGCGGCGGGCCGAGGATCGGACCCACCATGATGCCCATGCCCCACATCGCCATCGCCGCGCCGTGCTTCTCCTTCGGGAAGGCATCGAGCAACAACGATTGCGAGATCGGCACGAGCGAAGCGCCGAACACGCCCTGCAACACGCGGAACAGCACCATTTCGCCGATGCCGCTGGCGATGCCGCACAGCAGCGAAGCGACGGTGAAACCACTGACCGCGATGATCAGCAGGCGGCGACGGCCGAGGCGCCCGGCCAGCCAGCCCGTCACCGGCGTCAGGATCGCGGCGGCGACGATGTAGCTCGTCAGCACCCACGACACCTGGTCCTGGGTAGCCGACAGCGAGCCCTGCATGTCCGGCAGCGCGACGTTGGCGATGGTGGTGTCGAGCGCCTGCATCAGCGTGGCCAGCATCACCGAACCGACCAGCAGCGTGCGCTTGCCGGTGTCGTCCTGCGCGGGGGCGGTAGCGGTGGAAGTGCTCATGGGAAATTCCGGAGGGGATCGACGCATCCGCGACGCGACGATCCAGAGGTCACCCGGGGCGCGGCGTCAGCGGGGCCGGGCCCCACCACAGTGCCCTCGCCCGCATCCGCGCACGCCCGGGATGACATGGAAATCGAACCTCAGCGCGCGGCAGTGGCGCGGCTGGAGGCGGTACCGCCGTCGCGCAGCTCGACATGCACGTCGGCACTCATGCCGGCGCGCAGCTGCGGCGCATCGGTGGCGGCGCCATCGATCTCGAGGCGCACGGGAATGCGCTGCACGATCTTCACCCAGTTGCCGGTGGCGTTCTGCGGCGGCAGCACGCTGAACTCGGCGCCCGATGCCGGCGCAATGGAAGCGACGTGCGCCTTCCACTTCACGCCCGGATAGCTGTCCACTTCGATCGTCGCGTGCTGGCCGACCTTCATCTTTTCCAGCTCGGTTTCCTTGAAGTTGGCTTCCACCCAGATCGGCGAGGTCGCCACCAGCGGCATCGCCGTCTGGCCGACGTTGATGTACTCGCCCACCTGCAGGTCGTGCAGGCCGACGATGCCGTCGACCGGCGCGCGTACTTCGGCGTGGTCCAGGTCGAGGCGGGCCTTCGCCAGCATCGCCATCGCGGCGCGGTACTCGGGCAGGTCCTGCGTGGGCGTGCCCGGACTGCCGCTCAGCGAAGCGGTCGCTTCGGACTGGCTGGCGATGGCGTCGGCCAGGTCGGTGCGCGCTTCGGCGACCGCGTGGCGCGCGTCGTCCAGCATCTTGCGCGAGACCAGCTGCTGGCTGGCGAGCTGCTGCATGCGCTGCAGGTCGCGCTGCGCCCAGGTCAACGTTTCGCGCGCGGCCTGGATCGACGTACCGGTGCCGACCACCTTGGCGCGGCTCGCGCTGGCGGAGTTCGCCATGCGCGCGACCAGCGCTTCGTTCTGTGCGACCGCGATCGTCAGCGGATCGGCATCGATGCGGAACAGCAGATCACCCTTCCTGACCGGCTGGTTCTGCTGCACGGCCACTTCGACCACGCGGCCGCCGACCTGCGGCGCGATCAGGATGCGTTCGGCCTTGATGTAGGCGTTGTCCGTGCTGACTTCGCGCTGCGAGGCGACGTATTCCCAGCCGAAGAAGCCGGCGACGGCGAGCGGGCCGGCGATCCACAGCCATACGGGCACGCGGCGGCGCTTGGGAGCGGGGGCTTTGGCCGCGTTCTCGGCGGCCTCGTTGATCTTGCTGGTCATGGTGGGGGTCAGCTCTTGCGGAGGGAGGACTCGGCGCGACTGGCGCGATCGAGCAGGGAGAGGTTTTCGCGGACCTGGCCGAGCACCTTCATCGCCGTCGCCAGTTCATCCGGGTCGATGCCCGCCAGGCAGTCCTCGCGGACGGAGGTGGCGACGGCCTCGATGTCGTGCATCACCGCATCGGACTGCGGTAGCAGGTGCAGGCGCCATACCCGTCGGTCATCCGGATCGCTGCGGCGCTCGACGAAGCCGGCCTTCTGCAGGCGGTCGATGACGCGGCCGACGGCGATGGGCTCCATGTCGAGCAGGTCCGCGAGTTCGGACTGGGTGATGCCTTCGCTCTGGTGGATGCGCTTGAGCGCGCGCCATTGCACGCGGGTGAGGCCGAGATGCGCCGCCCGGCGGTCGAAGACCCGGCCGAACAACCGGCTCAGGTCCGCAATGAGGTAACCGATGGTGCTCTGGCCGGCGGGTGTCTTCATGGGTGCCTATGATATAGATGCTTAGGCAATTATATTCAAGGCGAAGAATTTGTGTTCAGCCCCGCTTTCGTTACGGGCAGACGGCCACMTCGGCTGGATCGAGGCGGTGCCGGGTCCCGCACGGCAGGCCGGGATTCCGAAGCCGGAAACGACGACGCCGGCACAAGGCCGGCGTCGGAATCACTTCAACGGGCGGAGGCGATCAGCCTTCCCACTTGCCCAGTGCGGCGAGGCCGTTTTCCTTCGCACGCTCGTACACCACGGCCTGGGCCTTGGCGAAATTGCCCACCAGGTCCTGCGACCACAGCTTCAGCGCAGCCTGCTGCATGGCGCGGCMATAGGAGAAGCTCAGCGGCCATGGCAGGCTGCCCAGCTGGTTCATGGCATTCAGGTGCGCGGTGGACTGTTCGTCGGTCTGGCCGCCGGACAGGAACACCACGCCCGGCAGGATCGCCGGCACCGTGCTCTTCAGGCACATGACGGTGGACTCGGCCACTTCGTCGACATCGGCCTGCTCTTCGCAGTCCTTGCCGGCGATGACCATCGAGGCCTTGAGGATGGTGCCTTCCAGCAGCACGTTCTGCTCGTACAGCGCGCCGAACAGCGAACGCAGCACGGCTTCGGTCACCTCGTAGCAGACCTCGATGTTGTGGTCGCCGTCCATCAGCACTTCCGGCTCCACCATCGGGACCAGGCCGCATTCCTGGCACAGCGCGGCATACCGGGCCAGCGCGTGGGCGTTGGCTTCGATGCAGGTGCCGGACGGGATGTCCTCCCCGATGGTGATCACCGCGCGCCACTTGGCGAAGCGGGCGCCGAGCTTGTAGTACTCCTTAAGGCGGTCGCGCAGGCCGTCCAGGCCTTCGGTGACCACTTCACCCGGGCAGCCGGCCAGCGCATGCGTGCCCTTGTCGACCTTGATACCGGGGATGATGCCGTGGTCGCTCATGTACTTGGCGAACGGCACGCCGTCCTTGGTGGACTGGCGCAGGGTCTCGTCGAACAGGATCGCGCCGGAAATGTAGTCCGACAGCTTCGGCGTGGTGAGCAGCAGCTCGCGGTAGGCGCGACGGTTCTCTTCCGTGTTCTCGATGCCCACGCCCTGGAACCGCTTGGCGATGGTGGTGGTGGACTCGTCGATCGCGATGATGCCCTTGCCTGCGGCCACCATGGCCTGGGCGGTTTCGGCAAGCTGTTCGATGCTCATGGGGTTCCTGGGGAAGCGGCGGGAAAGATACCAATTGTAGCCCGCACCGCGCCGGCAGCGGGCGACATCGGGCCATAGGCGCGCCAAGGCACGCATCCGGGGACGATCGCGGGGCACGAGGCCCCGGGCGAAACCGGTTACAGCTCGCCCACGCCCTCGGCCTTGC
>NZ_JBGFFG010000190.1:0-6485 GCF_056175765.1 Pseudoxanthomonas sp. LjRoot204_2
GCCGTGAACACCGCGACTTCGTCCACGCCGACGGCGCGGGCGCGGTCGTAGCCGGTTTCGTTCGGCACCAGCACCGGGTATGCCGTGCCCGGGCGTCGCTGGATGGCGGTGAAGACCTCGGCGGCGTCGGCCAGCTGCGGCACCCATTTCGGGCTGACGAAACTGGTCGCCTCGATGCTGGGCAGGCCGGTGCGCGACAGCCGGTCGATCAACTCCACCTTGTCCGCGGTGGCCACGAGGGTCTTCTCGTTCTGCAGGCCATCGCGTGGACCGACTTCGACGATGCGGACGAAATCCGCGGGGGCGGGCAGGGTGTCCATCACCGCTTCCCGTCCTTCGCACGGCGCATGCGCAGCGTCTTGTCGCGCCCGTCGAAGGCGTCGAACAGGGCGGGCTCGTCCGTCAGCAGCTTGCGAAGTTGCTCGGGCCTGCCTTCGAACACATACGTGCTGGCGTCGGCCTCGCGCGCCTTCAGCGAACCCTGCTGCACGCGTTGCATGATGTCCACCGTGTCGAGCATCGCGATCTGCAGCGTATCGTTGCGGATGCGGTATTTCAGCAGCGTGACGGCTCCGGGCGGCATGCCTTTCGGGATCGGTGGCGCGGCGGCCTTGCCGGTACCGAACAGGCCTTCCAGTTCGCGATAGCCGAGGGCGAGGTAACGCTGGCCGTCCAGTTCGAACCCGAGTGCGGTGAACTGCGGCGCATCGGTGCGCGCTTCGTCGTGCAGGCGCACGCGGCACGTGGCGTCGACGTCGGCGTAGTCGTCCTTGCCCAACGGCACCCGGTCCTGCGGGCTGTCCGGCAACGGGATCCAGCGACCGACCAGCGCCGGGTCGCAGGCGAGGGGCGCCGGCGGCTGTTCGAACATCACGCAGCCGCCCAGCGTGCAGGCCACCAGCAGCACGAAGGCGACACGCGACGATGACGGCCGGGCGAACCTCACTCGAGCGCCACCAGGACGGTATCGGCCTCGACGAAGTCGCCGGCGGCCACCCGCAGTTCCGCGACCACGCCGGCACGCGGCGCCTTGACGGCCAGCTCCATCTTCATAGCTTCCATCACCAGCAGTTCCTGTCCTGCTTCCACGTTGTCCCCCGCCTTCGCCTTGACGACCACCACGCGACCCGGCATCGGCGCAATGATGCGGCCGTCCCCGCCACTGTCGCCGCCGGACACGCGCCGGTACGCCGGCAGCGTCTCCAGCATGGCGCGGCGCTCCCCGTCGTGCAGGGTGACGCGGCTGCCGTGGCGGTGGACGCGGAAGCGCCGGGCCTCATCATGGATACGCAACTCGAGCAGCCYAGCGGTCAGGCGCGCCCCCTCCACCGGGTAGGTCGCTCCCTCGATATCCACGGCGTAGCGCCCCGCATGACCGTGGGCCAGCACGTCCCAGCGCTGGTCGCGGTGCAGGAAGGCCAGGGGTCGACGCCCGGCATGCCCCAGCCGCCAGCCGTCGGCGATGGCCCACGGCGAGCCGGGATCCGTGGAGATGGCGGCTGCACCGCGCGCCGACGCTTCCTGTTCCAGCAGCACGGCCACGGCCGCGCCCACCTGCAGGTCGTGCGCCAGCGTGGCGGCGGGCATGAACTCTTCCAAGTGACGGTCGAGGTAGCCGGTGTCGATGCGGCCCTCGACGACGGCCGGGTGGCGCGCCAGCCGTTCGAGGAAGCCGATGTTCGACTTCGGCCCCACCATGTCGCAGTCGGCCAGCGCATCGCGCAGGCGGGCAAGTGCGGTCGGCCGATCCTCGCCCCAGACGATCAGCTTGGCGATCATCGGATCGTAGAAGATGGTGACCAGGTCGCCTGCCACCACGCCGCCATCGATGCGCACGTGCGGCGACGGCGTCGGCAGCACCAGCGACTCCAGCCGTCCCGATCCCGGCAGGAAACCGGCTTCCGGATCCTCCGCATACAGGCGGACTTCGATGGCATGGCCCCGCTGCACGATGGCGTCCTGCGCCAGCGGCAACGGCTCGCCGGCCGCCACGCGCAGCTGCCATTCCACCAGGTCCAGCCCGGTGACCAGCTCGGTGACCGGATGCTCCACCTGCAGGCGCGTGTTGATCTCCATGAAATAGAACCGGCCGTCGGGATCGACGATGAATTCCACCGTGCCGGCGTTGGCGTAGTCGATGGCCTGCGCTGCCTTCACGGCGGCGTCGCCCATGGCGGTGCGCAGGGCAGGGGTCAGGAAGGGCGACGGCGATTCCTCCAGCACCTTCTGGTAGCGGCGCTGGGCGGAGCACTCGCGCTCGTTGAGGTGCAGCGTGTGGCCATGCGTGTCGGCGAACACCTGGATCTCGATGTGGCGCGGCGACTGCACGTAGCGCTCCAGCAGCACGCGGTCGCGGCCGAAGGCATTGGCGGCTTCGCGCTGGCAGCTTTCCAGTTGCGCGATGAAATCCTCCAGCCGGTGCACGACGCGCATGCCCTTGCCGCCGCCGCCGTGCGCCGCCTTGATCATCAGCGGAAAGCCGATGCGCGCGGCCTCGCGCGAGAGCGTGTTCGGCGACTGGTCCTCGCCGGTGTAGCCGGGCACGACCGGCACGCCGGCCGCCGCCATCAGCTCCTTTGCGCCGGCCTTGCTGCCCATCTTGCGCATGGACGCACCGGACGGGCCGATGAACGCCATGCCGGCGGCCACGACCGCATCGGCGAAGTCGGCGTTCTCCGACAGGAAGCCGTAGCCCGGATGGATGGCTTCGGCACCGGTCCGCTTCGCAGCCTCGATGATGGCGTCGCCCCGAAGGTAACTGTCGGCCGGACGCGGCCCGCCGATCAGTACCGCCTCGTCCGCCTGGCGGACGTGCTGAGCGTCGGCATCGGCCTCGGAGTAGACCGCCACGGTGCGGATGCCGAGCCGGCGGCAGGTGCGGACGACGCGGCAGGCGATTTCGCCACGGTTGGCGATCAGGATCTTGGAGAACATCAGGCTTCGGTATCCGCAGGCAAGTGGCACACCGCTTCGATGTTGTGCCCGTCCGGGTCGATGGCGAAGGCGCCGTAATAGGTGGGGTGGTAGTGGGCGCGCAGGCCTGGCGCGCCGTTGTCGCGTGCGCCGGCGGCCAGCGCCGCTTCGTGGAACGCATCGACCTGCGCGCGGCTGCCCGCGGTGAAGGCGATATGCGAGCCGCGACCGGGCGCACCGCTGCCCGTGCCAACCCAGAAATGCGGGCGACCCGGCGGGCCGAAACCGCAGCCCTGGTAACGACCGGTCATTTCGCGCGTCACCTCCATGACGACGCCATAGCCCAGCGGCGCGAGGACGCGCTCGTAGAACGCACGGCTGCGCGCGTAGTCCGCGACTTCGATTCCCAGATGGTCGATCATCGATTCAGTCCTTCGCCCAGCGCGGTGCACGCTTGTCGAGGAAGGCGGACAGGCCTTCCTGGCCTTCCTCCGAAACCCGCAGCGCGGCGATGAGGTCGGCATTGTCGGCATCCAGCCGGTCGCGGTCCACGCCGCCCGCAACGCGCGCCACCAGGCGTTTCGCAGACGCGGCCGCATGCGGGCCGGCCTTCAGCAGCCACGAGACCTGCCGCTCCACGGCGGCATCCAGCGCATCGGCGGCCACCACCTCGTGCAGCAGCCCGATCCGCAGCGCGGTGGCGGCATCGAAGATCTCAGCGGTGGCGAACCAGCGCCTGGCCTCGCGTGGCCCGATCGCCGCGATGACATACGGGGAGATCACCGCCGGCAGCAGGCCCAGCTTGCTTTCGGTGAGGCCGAACTTCGCCTCCGGTACACCAATGGCGATATCGCAGCAGGCCACCAGGCCGACGCCACCACCGAACGCAGCGCCCTGCACGCGCGCCACGGTGGGTTTCGGCAGCTCGTCCAACGTGCGCATCAGCCGGGCGAGGGCGAGGGCGTCGTCGCGGTTCTCCGCTTCGCTGGCCGAGGCCATGCCGCGCATCCAGTTCAGGTCGGCGCCGGCCGAAAAGGACGCGCCACTGCCTTCCAGTACCACCACCCTGACGGTGGCGTCGCGGGCGATCTGCTCCAGGGCCGCCGTCAGCGCGGCGATGAGGCCGGCGTCGAAAGCGTTGTGGAGGGTGGGGCGGTCCAGCCGCAGGCGCACCACGGCGCCGGTGCGGGTCACTGCCAGAGGGTGTATCTGCGGTGATACCGCCATGCCTGCCATTCCGTGCTGGGTCGCCGAATGATAGCGGCACAGTCCGTTGCGGCCGTCGTGCAGTGCGGCGGTGCTACAATGAGAACAATTCGCATTTGAGGGCTTTGCGTGATCCTGACCGAACTCCCCTGGCGCACCCCCGCCATCGTCGACGCCGTCGAGGACCACGGTCCGCAGGACACCATTGCCCGCCGCCTGCGCGAACTGGGCTTCGTCAACGGCGAGGAAGTCGAAGTGGTCGCGAAAGGTCCGTTCGGCGCCGAGCCGCTGCTCGTGCAGGTCGGGTTTACCCGGTTCGCACTGCGCCGTTCCGAAGCCGCGCGCGTGCGCCTGCGCAAAGGAGCCGCGACGTGAGCGCGTCCGAAGCATCGACGTTGCGGCTGGCGCTGGTCGGCAACCCGAACTGCGGCAAGACGGCGCTGTTCAACCAGTTGACCGGCAGCCGGCAGAAGGTGGCGAACTACGCCGGCGTGACGGTGGAGCGCAAGGAAGGGCGGCTGCATTCCGCCGGCTCCGGCCGCAGCTACGCGGTGCTGGACTTGCCGGGCGCGTACAGCCTGCACGCCGCCAGCCTGGACGAGGCGGTCACGCGCGATGTCTGCCGCGGCTTCTATCCCGGCGAATCCGCCCCCGATGTGCTGGTCTGTGTCGTGGATGCCACCAACCTGCGCCTGCACCTGCGCTTCGCGCTGGAAGTGCGTGAACTCGGCAAGCCGATGATCCTCGCGGTCAACATGATGGACGCCGCCCAGCGACGCGGGATCACCATCGACCTGGCGGCGTTGGAGCGGGAGCTCGGCGTGCCCGTGGTCGAAACGATCGCGGTCAGGCACGGTGGCGCGCGTGCGCTGGTGGATCGCATCGATGCGGTGGCCGCACATCCGCATGAGCCCCGCCTGCGCCTTGGGGAAGGTGCAGACCTGCACGCGGAAACGCGCCGCCTGCTATCGCTGGCGGTGAGCATGCCCACGCGCACGGGCAGGATCGAGGACGCGCTGGACCGCTGGCTGCTGCATCCGGTATTCGGGCTGCTGGCGCTGGCGGTGGTGATGTTCCTGATCTTCCAGGCGGTATACGCCTGGGCCACGCCGCTCATGGACCTGATCGAGGCGGGCAGTGGCGCGCTGGGTGCGTGGGTCGGCGGCTTGTTGCCGGAAGGTCCGCTCAACAGTCTGCTGGTCGACGGCGTCATTGCCGGTCTGGGCGGCGTGATCGTGTTCCTGCCGCAGATCCTGATCCTGTTCGCCTTCATCCTGGCGCTGGAAGAAAGCGGCTACCTGCCGCGTGCTGCGTTCCTGCTGGACCGGATGATGGCATCGGCCGGTCTGTCGGGACGTTCCTTCATCCCGCTGCTGTCGAGCTTCGCCTGCGCCATCCCGGGCATCATGGCGACGCGCAGCATCCAGGACCCGCGCGACCGCCTGGCCACGATCCTGGTCGCACCGCTGATGACCTGTTCGGCGCGCCTGCCGGTGTACGCGCTGCTGATCGGCGCGTTCATCCCGCAGAAGACCGTCTGGGGCGTCTTCAACCAGCAGGGTCTGGTGCTGTTCGGCCTGTATGCCGCCGGTATCGCCAGCGCATTGATCGTGTCGTGGGTGATGAAGAAGTGGCGCCGCGACAAGAGCGAGCATGCGCTGCTGCTGGAACTTCCGTCCTACCGCATCCCGCACCCACGCGACCTGATGATCGGCCTGTGGGAGCGCGCGATGATCTTCCTGAAGCGCGTCGGCGGCATCATCCTTGCCTTGACCATCCTGCTGTGGTTCCTCCTGAACTTCCCGGCGGCACCGGCCGACGCGGTGGGGCCGGCCATCGACTACAGCTTCGCGGGACGCATCGGCCATGCCATGGCCGTGTTCTTCGCGCCGCTGGGCTTCAACTGGCAGATCTGCATCGCGCTGATCCCCGGCCTGGCCGCGCGCGAAGTCGCGGTGTCCTCGCTGGCCACGATCTACGCACTCTCCGCCGCCGACGACGATGCCGCCATCCAGGCGCTGACGCCAGTGATCAGCGACGGCTGGTCGCTCGCGACCGCACTGTCGTTGCTGGTGTGGTTCATCTACGCCCCGATGTGCATTTCGACGTTGGCGACGATCAAGCGCGAGACCAACTCGTGGAAGCAGATGGGTTTCGCGACGTTCTACCTGTTCGCGCTGGCGTATCTGGCGTCGTTGGTGACGTACCAGCTCGCCCGTGCGCTGGGCGCCGGCTGACCATGGACCTCTCGCTCTCCCTGCAGTACGCCGTCATCGCCATGCTGGTGGTGGCCAGCGTGTGGGTGGTGCTGAAGAAGCAGTTCCCGGGGCCGTTGCGCAGGGCGCGGATCGCACTGGCGCTGCCCC
>NZ_JBGFFG010000191.1:0-6480 GCF_056175765.1 Pseudoxanthomonas sp. LjRoot204_2
CGTCCGGGTCGCGCATCGCGCTGCCCGCGGGCGGGAACGGGGCGTGGGGATCGGAAGGCAGGACGAACGGCCTCTGTCGCATGCGGGGATTGTAGGCGTCATCCCGCTACCGGTGCCGCGGAACTCACGCGCGATGCTTGAATGGCGTGTGCGTTGTCAGGGTATGGGCGTAACGGCGCACCGCGACAGCTTCCTCGGCACACCAGCGGGACAGCGCCGCGGAGAAGTCGGAGTGGGCGATCCAGTGCCGCGAGTGCACCAGCGTCGGCAGGAATCCGCGTGCGAGCTTGTGCTCTCCCTGCGCGCCGGGCTCGAACACCATCAGGCCTTCGCGCAGGCAGTAGTCGATGCCCTGGTAGTAGCAGGTTTCGAAATGCAGGCCGGGCAGATGGGACGCCGCGCCCCAGTAGCGACCGTACAGCGTGTCGCCGCCCCGCAGGCACAGCGCGCCCGCGATGATCCTGCCCTCATGCTCGGCGAAGAACATCACCACCTGCCGCGGCATGCTGCGCGCAAGGTGCCGCAGGAAGTCGAGCGTCAGCGCCGGCGAGTTGCCGTAGTCATGGAAGGTCTGCAGGTAGAAGCCGAACATGGCCTCCAGATCGGCATCGCTGGCCTCGTCCCCGTGCACGGTGCGGAACGTCGCGCCGGTGCGCAGGATCTTCGCCCGCTCCTGGCGGATGTTCTTGCGGTGCTTGTGGTCGAACTCGGCGAGGAAGCCGTCGAAGTCACGCCAGTGGCCCGGATTCCGCCAGTGGTACTGCACGTCGATCCGGGGCAACCACGAGGCGGGAAATGCCGCATCCTCGCCGGATGTCGGGAAGTTGACATGGGCCGACGACAGGCCCAGCCGGCGCGTTTCCTGCTGTATCGCCGTCAGTAGCGCCTGACGCGCAGGGTCATCGCGCGCGAGCAGGCGCGGACCGGTAACCGGCGAATACGGTACGCCCCCCAGCCACTTCGGGTAGTAGTCCAGTCCGTGCTGCGCATAGGCGTGGGCCCACGCGTGGTCGAACACGAACTCGCCATGCGAGTTGTCCTTCAGGTAGCCGGGTACGGCGGCGACCAGACGCTCTTCGTCCCAGAGCGTCGCATGATGCGGCGACCACCCCCAGTCTTCGCGCAGGCAGCCGTGCGCTTCCAGGCCCTGCAGGAACGCGTGGGCAACGAAGGGGTTGCGTCCGTCGTGCAGGGCATCCCAGGCCGGCGGCGGCACGTCGGCGAGAGAGGGAAGGAAGCGGACGTCGGCCATCGGCACCCAGACTACGGACGCAGGTCGAGCAGGTCGATGGTGGGCGAATTGAAGAGCCGCATCGGCAGGCCGATCTCACCCGTCCCCACCGTGGTGTAAACCCGCACGCGCCCTTCCGGCGTGGCCAGGTACTGCTCGCCCCGATCGAATCCATACCGGCTGGGAATGACGTGCCGGTAGATCCAGGGAAGGCGGATCTGGCCGCCATGCGTATGGCCCGCCAGTACCAGCGCGGTCTGCCGCGGGTCCAGTCGGATCGCACTGTCCGGATTGTGGGTGAGTACCAGGGTGGGGAAGGCCGATGGCACGCCCGACAGGAAAGCCGGATCGTCCCGGTCGGCCCAGCGATCCCCCAGTCCGGCCAATCGGAAGCCGCCCAGCATTACCGACGTGCCTTCGATCACCGTGACGCCATGTCCGGCCAGGGCGGCGCGCAATTCCGTATCGATGTCGGGCCCCGGTGCCTGCTGGTCATGGTTGCCCAGCACCGCGTAGGCCGGCCGTCGCAGCCCGGCGAGTGGCGCGAACATGGCCTGCAGCGAAGCGCCGTCGGGTTCGTAGGTGAAGTCGCCCGCGATCACGACGGCATCGGCCTGCAACGTATTGATGCGGTCGACCAGGCGCCGCAGGTACGCCGCGTCCTTGTAAACGCCCAGGTGGATGTCACTGATCAGCACGAGCCGCAGCGGGGCGCCGGTTCCGTCAAGCACGGTCTGCTGTACCCGGATGCGCTGCGGCTCGACGAAACGTGCCCATGCGAACAGCAGGCAAACTGCAAGCAGTAGTACGAGCCATCCGCGGCCGTGTCGATGGCGCAGCCGCCACAGCAGCCACGCCATGACGGGCCAGACGAGCCAGCTGCCGTAGAACAGGCATTGCTTGATCAGCAGCTTGTCCATCCTTGGAGGCCGCCCGCGTCGGTGTCAGGCGTCCTTGTCGAGGAAGCGCTCGGCATCCAGCGCCGCCATGCACCCGAAGCCGGCCGAGGTAATGGCCTGGCGATAGTGCTGGTCGGTCACGTCGCCTGCCGCGAACACCCCGGGGATGGTCGTGGCCGTGGCATTGCCTTCGATGCCCGAGCGGATCTTCAGGTAGCCGTTGCTCATGTCCAACTGGCCTTCGAACAACCCGGTGTTCGGCGTGTGGCCGATGGCCACGAAGAAGCCGTGCACGTCGATGTCGCGCGTGCTGCCGTCCTGTACGGACTTCACGCGGATGCCGGTAACGCCGGCCTCGTTGCCCAAGACCTCGTCGACCGTGTGGTGCCACACCGGCTCGATCTTGCCGGCCTGGATCTTGGCGAACAGCTTGTCCTGCATGATCTTCTCGGCGCGCAGCGTGTCCCGGCGATGCACCAGATAGACCTTGCGGGCGATGTTGGACAGGTACAGCGCCTCCTCCACGGCCGTGTTGCCGCCACCGATCACGGCCACGTCCTGGTCGCGGTAGAAGAATCCGTCGCAGGTGGCGCAGGCGGATACGCCGCGGCCCTTGAAGGCTTCTTCCGAGGGCAGGCCCAGGTACTTCGCGGTCGCACCGGTGGCGATGATCAGCGCGTCGG
This sequence comes from Pseudoxanthomonas sp. LjRoot204_2, assembly GCF_056175765.1. NCBI lineage: Bacteria > Pseudomonadati > Pseudomonadota > Gammaproteobacteria > Lysobacterales > Lysobacteraceae > Pseudoxanthomonas > Pseudoxanthomonas sp. LjRoot204_2. Next base: position 2,814 of record NZ_JBGFFG010000191.1, read on the forward strand.
CGGTGTATTCGCCGCTGTCGCCGATCAACTTGAACGGGCGCTTGGACAGGTCGGCCRTGTGGACGTGGTCGAAGATCACTTCGGTCTCGAAGCGCTCCGCATGCGCCTGCATGCGCGCCATCAGGTCCGGGCCCATCAGGCCGTGCGCATCACCGGGCCAGTTGTCGACCTCCGTCGTGGTCATCAGCTGGCCGCCCTGTTGCAGGCCGGTCACCACGACCGGCTTCAGATTGGCGCGGGCGGCGTAGACGGCAGCGGTCCAGCCGGCGGGGCCGGAGCCCAGGATCAACAGGCGGCAGTGCTTCGAAGTGCTCATGTATACTCGCGAAAAAGGATGATCGGGCAGGCAACGACGCGCTATCGCATCGTCCGCAGGCACATAGAGTGGCGTTGCGTATCCGGCGAATCAAGGCGCGCAGATGGAAAGCGGTGATGCAGGCCGGCGCCCGGACAGGTCAATCGAAGACGCTGCGCGACCGCGCGGCGTTTTTGCTATCCGGTCTTCGGACGGACAGGCCCGAAGCTTGACCGGCGCGCTGTCGCATCGCACACGATTCGTTTAGTATCAATCACTAACAGAAATTTCCTAAGGTCTGGTCCAAAGGTGGCGAAGCAGCTCCCGGACAACGGCAAATCCAAGGGCGGCAATGCGGCCGCGCGCAAGCAGGCCCCGTCGCCGAATCCGCGCAGGCAACGCCTGTGGCGCGACCTGGCGCTCATCGCGATCGCGCCGCTGCTGCTCTACCTGCTGGCCAGCCTCTTCACCTTCTCGCCGCAGGACCAGAGCTGGTCGCAGTCCGGCAGCATCACCGCGCCGGTGCACAACATGGGCGGGCTTGCCGGCGCCTATCTGTCGGCCTTGCTGCTGTCGCTGTTCGGGTATGTGGCGTTCGTGCTGCCTTTCATCCTGGGGGCGATCGCGTGGATCGCGCTGTTCGGCATGGATACCGATGGAGACGGGCAGGCGGACCTGGGGCCGGCATTGCGCCTGATCGGCATGGTCGCCTTCCTGATCTCGGCGACTGGACTGTTGTTCATGCGCGGCGTCCCGGCCGAATCGCTCACCGACGGTGCCGGCGGCATCCTTGGCACGCTGGTCGGCAAGTCGCTGCTGAAGCTGTTCGGCGGCCTCGGCGGCAACCTGTTCCTGCTGGTGCTGTTCCTGACTTCGGTGACGCTCGCCACCGGCCTGTCCTGGTTCGCGGTGATGGAGCGCATCGGCAAGTACGTGCTGATGCTGCCCGACCTGTTCCGCCGTGGCGGGCAGCAGGCGAACGAGTGGCAGCAGACCCGCGCCATGCGGGAAGAGCGCGAGATCGTGCGCAAGATCGACGCCGTCGCCCGCGCCAAGCGCGAGCCGGTCAAGATCGAGCCCCCCGCGCCAGCCGTGGTGGAAAAGAGCGAACGCGCCAAGCGCGAACAGCAGATCCCGTTGTTCCACGGTGCCGGCGGAGACGAATCCGGCCTGCCGCCGCTGTCCCTGCTGGACGATCCCAAGCCGCAGACCAAGGGATATTCGGAAGAAACGCTGGAGACCCTTTCGCGGCAGATCGAATTCAAGCTCAAGGACTTCCGCATCGATGTGCAGGTGGTCGGCGCCTATCCGGGACCGGTCATCACGCGCTTCGAGATGGAGCCCGCGCCCGGCGTGAAGGTCAGCCAGATCAGCTCGCTGGACAAGGACATCGCGCGCGGCCTCTCGGTGAAGTCGGTGCGCGTGGTGGACGTGATCCCGGGCAAGTCGGTGATCGGCCTGGAAATCCCCAACACCAGTCGCGAGATGATCTTCCTGTCCGAACTGTTGCGCTCGAAGGAGTACGACAAGTCCGGCAGCGTGCTGACGCTCGCGCTGGGCAAGGACATCGCYGGCCGGCCCACCGTGGCCGACCTGGCGCGCATGCCGCACCTGCTGGTCGCCGGCACCACCGGTTCGGGCAAGTCGGTGGCGGTCAACGCGATGGTGCTGAGCCTGCTGTACAWGGCCTCGCCGAAAGACCTGCGCATGCTGATGATCGACCCGAAGATGCTGGAGCTCAGCGTCTACCAGGGCATCCCGCACCTGCTGGCCCCGGTGGTCACGGACATGAAGGAGGCCGCCAACGGCCTGCGCTGGTGCGTGGCGGAGATGGAGCGCCGCTACAAGCTGATGAGCGCGGTGGGCGTGCGCAACCTGGCCGGCTTCAACAAGAAGGTCAAGGACGCGATGGACGCGGGCCAGCCGTTGATGGACCCGTTGTTCAAGCCGAATCCCGACCTGGCCGAAGCGCCGCGCCCCCTCGAACCGATGCCCTTCATCGTCATCTTCATCGACGAATTCGCCGACATGATGATGATCGTCGGCAAGAAGGTCGAGGAACTGATCGCACGCCTGGCGCAGAAGGCGCGTGCCGCCGGCATCCACCTTATCCTGGCCACCCAGCGCCCGTCGGTGGACGTCATCACCGGCCTGATCAAGGCCAACATTCCCACCCGCATCGCGTTCCAGGTCAGCTCGAAGATCGACTCGCGCACGATCCTGGACCAGTCGGGCGCCGAGACGCTGCTGGGCCACGGCGACATGCTCTACCTGCCGCCGGGCACGGCGATGCCGGAACGTATCCACGGTGCCTTCGTGAGCGATGAGGAAGTGCATCGCGTCGTCGAGCATCTCAAGGCCAGCGGCACCGCGGACTACATCGAAGGCGTGCTGGAGGAAGTCCAGACCATGGGCGATGGCATCGTCGTCGGTCCGACCGGCCTGCCGGAGTCCGGCGGCGGTGGCGGCGACGAGTCCGATCCGCTGTACGACGAGGCGGTGAAGATCGTCACCGAGAGCCGCCGGGCCTCGATATCGGGGGTACAGCGCCGCCTGAAGATCGGCTACAACCGCGCCGCGCGCCTGATCGAAGCGATGGAGGCGGCAGGTGTCGTCACGCCGCCCGAGCACAATGGCGACCGCCAGGTCCTGGCACCGCCGCCACCGCGCTAACTGAACGGCTGGATTTCCGTCGAGTGCAGTCATCAGCCTGTTCAGTTTCGTCCCGGCACACTCCCGCCAACACCTTCCCACCGGAACGCACCATGCTCCGCACTGCCCGCATCGCTGTCCTCGCCACTGCCTTGCTCGCCAACAGCGCCTTCGCCGGCGCACGCGACGAGTTGAAGACGTTCACCACGGGACTGAAGGGCCTGGATGGCCAGTTCACGCAGAAGGTCTATGACGGCGGCGGCAAGTTGAAGGAGACCTCGAATGGCCGAGTCGCGCTGTCCGCGCCGCGCCTGTTCCGTTGGGAGTACAACAAGCCGTACGAGCAACTGATCGTGGCCGACGGCAAGAAGGTGTGGGTCTACGACCCCGACCTGCAGCAGGCCACCGTCCGCGAGCAGGGGGTTGAAGAAGAGAACAGCCCGCTCGCTGCACTGATCGACCCCGGCAAGCTCGACCAGCAGTTCAAGGTGGCGGAGGGCGCGGGGCAGGGTGGCGTGCAATGGCTGACGCTGACGCCCAGGCAGGAAGGCGATGCCAGCTTCCAGACGGCGCGCCTGGCGTTCACGAACGGCACGCTGGTGAAGATGGAAGTGAAGGACGCGGTGGGCCAGCGCACCGAGATCAGCTTCTCGGGATGGAAGCGAAATCCGGCGTTTTCCGCCGGCACGTTCAAGTACGCGCCAGCCAAGGGTGTCGACG
>NZ_JBGFFG010000192.1:0-6446 GCF_056175765.1 Pseudoxanthomonas sp. LjRoot204_2
GATGACCTTCGCGGCGAGCTTTTCGGCCTTCTCGCGATCGACGCTCTGCTCGACCTGCTCGACCAGCGACAGCACGTCGCCCATGTCGAGGATGCGGGCGGCCACGCGCTCGGGGTGGAACACGTCCAGACCGTCGGGCTTCTCGCCCACGCCGATGAACTTGATGGGCTTGCCGGTGATGTAGCGCACCGACAGCGCCGCGCCSCCGCGCGMATCGCCGTCGGTCTTGGTCAGSAYSAYGCCGGTSAGCGGCAGCGCTTCGCTGAAGGCCTTGGCGGTGTTGGCGGCGTCCTGGCCGGTCATCGCGTCGACGACGAACAGCGTTTCCACCGGCTTGACGGCGGCGTGCAGCACCTTGATCTCGGCCATCATGGCCTCGTCGATCGCCAGGCGGCCGGCGGTGTCGACCAGCAGCACGTCGACGAAGGACTTCTTCGCGTCGTCGATGGCGGCACGCACAATGGCTTCCGGCTTCTGCCCGGCATCGGACGGGAAGAACAGCACGTCCACCTGCTCCGCCAGCGTCTTCAGCTGCTCGATCGCGGCGGGACGGTAGACGTCCGCGCTGACCACCATCACCTTCTTCTTGCGCTTCTCGCGCAGGTGCTTGGCCAGCTTGCCGACGGTGGTGGTCTTGCCCGCGCCCTGCAGGCCGGCCATCAGGATGACGGCCGGTGCCGGCACGTTGAGGTTCAGATCGCTGGCCTGCGACCCCATCACCGCGGTCAGTTCGTCGCGGACCACCTTGATGAGCGCCTGGCCCGGCGTCAGCGACTTCAGCACTTCCTGGCCGACCGCACGCACCTTGATGCGCTCGATCAGCGCCTGCACCACCGGCAGGGCCACGTCGGCCTCCAGCAGGGCGATGCGGACCTCACGGGTGGCCTCGCGGATGTTCTCCTCGCTCAGGCGGCCACGGCCGCGCAGGCGTTCGATGGTGCCGGAGAGTCGCTGGGTCAGGGATTCGAACATGGAAGCAGGCACGCCAGGGGAAAACGGACGGCGATTATAGCGGTCCCGCTCTCTGCCTCCTCCCCGCGCAGCGCGGGCCGCCTTCGCCCCTGCGCCGGCGCCGCCCGCTGTGCGACACTTCCCCGATGACAGTCATTCTCATCGCCGTTGCGCTCTATCTGCTCGCCGCCGGCCTGCTGGTCCGCTCCGTGGCCCGCGACACCGGCGAGGCCTCGCGGCCTTGGGTGTGGCCTGCACTCGGCGCGGTGGTGCTGCACGGCGCCTACCACCTGCTGGTGGCCTGGCGTACGCCCGGCGGTCCGGACATGCATTTCTTCGCCGCGCTCTCGCTGGTGGCGCTGGGCATGGCGGCCATGACGCTGCTGGTCGCCATCCAGGGCCGGATGGCCGCACTGGGCGTGGTGGCATTCCCGCTGGGGGCCGTCCTGCTGGCGGCCTACCACTTCTACGGCCACCAGGCCTCCAGCGGATTGGACTGGCGCCTCCAGTTGCACGCCTGGCTGGCGCTGCTGGCCTACGCCGCGCTGGCCATCGCCGCGCTGCTGGCGGTGATGCTGTGGGCACAGGAACGCGCCCTGCGCCGGCGCGAATTCCACCTCTGGCTGCGTGCCCTGCCCCCGCTGACGGAACTGGAAGATCTGCTGTTCCGCACGATCACGGTCGGCTTCATCCTGCTGACCGCCACGCTGCTGACCGGCGTGCTGTTCGTGGAGAACTTCCTGGCCCAGAAGCTCAGCCACAAGACCGTGCTGAGCGTGCTGTCGTGGCTGGCGTTCGGGGCGCTGCTGGTCGGCCGCTGGCGCTATGGCTGGCGAGGCGTGAAAGCCGTCCGCTGGACCCTCGCCGCGATGGCGCTGYTGSTGCTSGCSTTCTTCGGCAGCAAGTTCGTCTATGAAATGGTGTTGAGGCGCGCGTAACCGCCCGCTTCCAATGTGGGAGCGACGTGAGTCGCGATCGCGCGGCCGGCGCTCGCGACACGGTGTCGGTGGACTCAGTCCTGCTGTCGCGACTAACGTCGCTCCCACAACGTTCTCTGYCGCCCTACTCCGCCGCCGCCTCCAGCGCCTGCGACAGCCGCTCAACCGCCACGACTTCCAGGCCCTTGAACGTACCCGACTTCGGCGCGTTGCCCTTGGGCACGATGGCGCGCTTGAAACCGTGCGTGGCCGCTTCGCGCAGGCGCTCCTCGCCGTTGGGCACGGGGCGGATCTCGCCCGAAAGGCCCACTTCACCGAAGGCCACGGTCTTCTCGGCGAGCGGACGATCGCGCAGCGAGGACAGCACCGCCAGCAGCACTGGCAGGTCGGCCGCGGTTTCCTGCACGCGGATGCCGCCGACGACATTCACGAACACGTCCTGATCGCCCACCACCACGCCGCCGTGCCGGTGCAGCACGGCCAGCAACATCGCCAGGCGATTCTGTTCCAGACCCACCGCCACGCGACGCGGATTGGACAGCGGCGAGCTGTCCACCAGCGCCTGCACTTCCACCAGCAGAGGGCGCGTGCCCTCGCGGGTGACCATCACGCAGCTGCCGGGCTGCTGTGCGCTGCCGGAGAGGAAGATCGCCGACGGGTTGGGTACTTCCTTCAGGCCCTTCTCGCCCATCGCGAACACGCCGAGCTCGTTCACCGCGCCGAAGCGGTTCTTGAATGCGCGCAGCACGCGGAAGCGGCTGCCGCTCTCGCCTTCGAAATACAGCACCGCATCGACCATGTGTTCCAGCACGCGCGGGCCGGCGATGCCGCCTTCCTTGGTCACGTGGCCGACCAGGAACACGGCCGTGCCGGTCTCCTTGGCATAGCGCACCAGCCGCGCGGCGCTCTCGCGCACCTGGCTGACGGAACCCGGCGCGGCGGTCAGCGATTCGGTCCACAGGGTCTGCACGGAGTCGGCGACGATCAGTTTCGGCCGCGCCACCGAGGCGTGCTGCAGGATGGTCTCGATACCGGTCTCGGCCAGCGCCTGCAGGTTGTCCAGCGGCAGGTCCAGGCGCACGGCGCGGCCGGCGACCTGGGCCAGCGATTCCTCGCCGGTGACGTACAGGGCCGGCAGGCTGGCCGACATCCGGGCCAGCGCCTGCAGCAACAGGGTGGATTTGCCGATGCCCGGGTCGCCGCCCACCAGCACCACGGCGCCCTCCACCAGGCCACCGCCCAGCACGCGGTCGAACTCGCCGATGCCGGTGGTCACGCGCGCTTCTTCGCTGTGGCGCACGTCCTTCAGCGCGGTGATCTTCGGGGCTTCGGCCTTCCCAGCCCAGCCGGAGCGGCGGGCCGCCGGTGGTGCGCCGGCGGCGGTCTCCAGGACGATCTCGCTGAGCGAATTCCACGCTCCGCAGTCGGCGCACTGGCCCTGCCATTTGCTGTGGTCCGCCCCGCATTCGGCGCAGACGTAGGCGGTACGGGACTTGGCAGAGGTCTTGGCCACGGGAAACCTGTCGGGACGGCGAGCGGCTACTGTATCGGCCCGCCGTCTCCGCAGGCGAGACCCGGAAAAAACAAAGCCCCGCCGAAGCGGGGCCTTGTCACGACTGGTGCCGGAAATAGGAATCGAACCTACGACCTACGCATTACGAATGCGCCGCTCTACCAACTGAGCTATTCCGGCGGAGCCGCGAATTTTAGGGGTTGGGGTACCTATGGTCAATGCGCGGGGTCGGGCGGGCCCCGTCACGGGACGCATGGGCTTCGATCCTGACCCGCCGCACCTTCGATGGAGCCTCTCACACAACGGTCCCGCATCGCGGGGCCGTTGTTCTGCATCAAACTGCCACCCTCCCGCCGCTAGCCGTTGCCAACGCTCTCGCCCGGCGCATCGCTGTCGTGCGTGCTGATGCGGAAGCGGCTGGCCAGATGGCGGCGGGCTTCGTCCAGGCCCTTGCCCTTGCCGGCGACCTTCAGCACGCCGTAGACCTCCAGCGCGGCGGCCATCAGGTCGCTGCCCAGGGCCATTTCGGTGTCGGTCAATCGCTGGTAAAGGTGGGCGATGCGCAGGATGCGCGGGCGCAGTTGGTCCAGCGTCTGCTGGTCGCGACGAACGCCCTCGATGTCGAAGTCGCGCGCCATGATGCCGGCATGCTGCTCGGCCACGTTGAAGGCCGCGCGGCAGAAGGCTTCCGATTTGTCGCCCATCTTGATCAGGCCGCGCCGCTGTTCCGGCGTCAGCGAGATCAAGCCCGCCAGGCAGGCTTCCATCTGGGAGATGGCAGCATCCAGCGGATCGAGGATAGTGGTGTCGATCTGCAGGTCCACGAGGTTCTGACTCATTGTCGCTCCTTGATTCCTTGTCAGGTGAGGCCGCCGCATCCGACGGCATCGCCACGCTAACGCGATGCGCGCACGCTTCCAAGCGAGTCGCGACGGAAAATGACTCACAGTTGAGGGTGCACGCGGCTTACGCGCATGCACGGGCGGCGTCGCCGCGCCTCATGTATGAGAAATCGAACCAGAAAGGTGCGCGCGCGAGGTTTTCAGCTGAGATGACGAGGATGTTTTCCCCGATGACGCGGCGTTGAGGTGAGATGACGAGGAAAATTTCCCCGCCGCCGGACCTTTGAAGTGAGATGACGAGGAAATTTTCTTCGACGCCCAGGCTCTGAAGTGAGATGACGAAGAAATTTTCTCCGTCAGCGAGGCTTTCAGGTGAGATGACGAGGCTTCATTGTGAGCGCGCGAACCGGGAAGGTGCGCGCGTGCRGCACGGAAGGGCGGTGGCGAGGAAAATTTCCCCGGCATCGAGGCCCGGAGGTGCGGCAGCGAGGAAATTTTCCAAGGTCGCAGCGTGCGATGCGCGCCGCATCGACCGGTTCCGGCCCGCGGCGTCCCGCGAAGGATGCCTGCCCCGCTCCGGGACAGAGGCTCAGCCGACCAGCTGCAGCCGCAGTTCCTTCGGCAGCGCGAACACCATGTTCTCCGGCTCGCCGTCCAGTTCGCTGACGCCGGCGGCGCCGAGGTCGCGCAGGCGCTGGATGACGCCGTCGATCAGTACGTCCGGCGCGGAGGCACCGGCGGTCACGCCGATGCGCTGCTTGCCGTCGATCCAGCGCGGGTCGATCTCGTGCGCGCCGTCGATCAGGTACGACTCCACGCCGTCGCGCTCGGCCAGCTCGCGCAGGCGGTTGGAGTTGGAGCTGTTCGGCGAACCGACCACGAGCACCAGGTCGCACTGCTTGGCCAGGTCGCGCACGGCGTCCTGGCGGTTCTGGGTGGCGTAGCAGATGTCGTCATTCTTCGGCCCATGGATGGCCGGGAAACGCGCCTGCAGCGCCTGGATGATGCCCACCGTGTCGTCGACCGACAGCGTGGTCTGGGTGGTGTAGAACAGGTTCTCGGGCTGGCTGACGTCCAGCGTGGCCACCTGGTCGATGTCCTCCACCAGGTAGATCTGCCCTTCCCCGCCTTCGCGGTTCCACTGGCCCATCGTGCCTTCCACCTCGGGGTGGCCGGCGTGGCCGATCAGCACCACGTCGCGCCCGGCGCGGCAGTGGCGCGCCACTTCCAGGTGCACCTTGGTGACCAGCGGGCAGGTGGCGTCGAACACTTTCAGGCCACGGCGTTCGGCTTCGTGGCGCACCGCCTGGGAGACGCCATGCGCGCTGAAGATGACGGTGGCGCCATCCGGCACTTCGTCGAGTTCTTCCACGAAGATCGCGCCGCGCTGTTTCAGGTCGTCGACGACGAAGCGGTTGTGCACCACTTCATGGCGCACGTAGATCGGTGCGCCCAGCGTCTCGATGGCGCGCTTGACGATCTCGATGGCGCGGTCGACGCCRGCGCAGAAACCACGGGGATTGGCGAGCAGGACGTCCATAGAATCCGATAGTACCGAAGGCGGGAAAATGAAACGCTAAACGTGTTGCCGGTGCCGATCCCGCATGGCACCTACGCCCCTCTCCCCTCCGCGGGAGAGGGGAACGGGGTGAGGGAAAACCACCGCGATGCCCGCAGTGTGGGCCTTGGCCCACCGTGTTGATGCATCACCGAGTGGCGAGCCAAGGCCCGCTCTACGCGGCCTTCTTCTTGCCGTCGAACATGCCGAACAGCGCAATGCCGATGGCTCCGCCGACGACCGCGCAGTCGGCGATGTTGAACGCCGGCCAATAATGGTCGCGCCAGTGCCACTGGATGAAATCGATCACGTGGCCGTGGATCTGGCGGTCGATCACGTTGCCCAGCGCGCCGCCGATCACCAGCGCGTACGGCAGCGCCTGGCGCCAGTCGCCCCGGCGCGTGCGCGACAGCCAGAAGCCCAGCAGGCCGCTGATGCCCACGGCCAGCACGGTGAAGAACCAGCGCTGCCAGCCGCCTGCGTCGGCCAGGAAGCTGAATGCCGCGCCGGTGTTGTAGGTGCGGTACCAGTTCCAGAAGCCGTCGATCACCGGGATGGCGGTGTACTCCGGCAGCGACGCCAGAACCCAGGCCTTGGACCACTGGTCCAGGCCGATCACCACCGCCGACAGCAGCAGCCAGAGC
>NZ_JBGFFG010000193.1:0-6437 GCF_056175765.1 Pseudoxanthomonas sp. LjRoot204_2
CGGTAGCGGTAGGCCTGGCCCACGATCAGCTTGACGACGCGGTTGTCCGCGCGCGTGCCGATCAGCGCCAGGCGCGGACTGAGGCGCACGATGCCGCGGTCGCTGCGATCGGCGCGCAGGCCCGCATTGAGCCGCCACGCGTCGGACATGCGGAACTCGTCGTCGACGAACACGCCGCCACTGGTCATGTGCTGGCGCGAATCCAGGTAAGTCGCGCGCGGCGATACGTCGAAGTTGCGCTGCACCACCCCGCGGTCCCACTGCGCTTCGGCGCCGGCGACGAAGGTATGGCGCGCGGCGATGCGGGCGACCACCTGCCCGCCCGCCACCACCGACACGCCGGAGGCGATGTCGCGGTTGAGGTAGGTGGGTGCGCTGCCGTAGACATAGTCGCCGACGTAGCGGTAGTCGATCACGTCCAGGCGTGCGCTCGCCTCGACGCGCTCGCCCAGCGGGCGGGCCAGGGTGGCGCCGAAGGCGATCCAGCGGTCCTGCACCTGCGCGCCGGACGCGGCGAAGGTCTGCTCGTACGGGGCGACCGGATCGTCCTTGCGGCGGTCGCCGGCCACCAGCTGCAACGACAGCCCGTCGCGCGCGTGCTGCACGAACACCTGGCGCACGCGTTCGCTGTCCTGGCCGCGCACCACGCCGCCGGTGGGCGTGTCGGCGAAGGCGGGAAAGCGCAGCGTGCGGCCCTCGGTATCGAACGCGCGCACCGACAGCAGCGTGCGCCCCTGCCCGGCACTGACCGGGACGGTAAGCTGCAGGTCGGTAGTGCCGTGGTTACCGGCGGCKGCGCGCAGCTGCCCGTGGCCGTAGGTGTCGGGTTCGCGCGTGAGCACGTTGATGACGCCGAAGAAGGCGTTGGAGCCGTACACGGCCGAGCCGGGGCCCGGGGCGTATTCGATGCGTTCCACCAGCGCCAGGTCGAGCGGGAATTCGGCGCCCACCGGGCTCTGGCTGTAGACGGGGTCGTTGATGCGGTGGCCGTTGACCAGCAGCAGGAAGCGGGTGTCGTAGTCGCCGGCGCGCAGCAGGCCGCGCGCGCCCAGGTAGGTGTACAGGCCGGTGTCGCTGACGTAGAGGCCGGGCAGGCTGTCGAGTGCTTCGGCCAGGGTGCGCCAGCCGTGCGCGCGGATATCCTCGGCGGTGATCACCTGCACGACGGAGGGTGCGTCGGCCACGCGCTGCTGGAAGCGCGAGGCGGTGACGATGTCCACGTCCAGCAGGTCTTCCAGCGACAGGCGCGACAGGTCCGGGGCCTGAGCGTGGGCCGCGGTCGCCAGCAGGCCACCGGCGCAGGCGCACGCCAGGCGGGTCATGCGCCGCAGGCGTCGGGTGGTTGCGGGCGCTGGCGCGCCGCCGGGCAGGAACAGGGACATGGAGGCCAGCAGGGCGGAAGAACGTCTGGCGTTGTATCGGCCGCGCACGCGCTGGCTTGAATCGCGCAGGGGTTCATGGAGATGAAGGCGCGGCGTGCGCGCGCATGAAAAAAGGCCCCGCGTTGCGGAGCCTTTGTTGAGAGGAAGTGGGGGCGTCAGCCGTTGGTGACGGTGCCCCCGTCGCCGCCCGCGGGGTCGGGCGCGACGGGCGTTGCGCTGCGGCGGCTGAAGCGCACCGACAGCATCTTGCGCAGCTCGTCCAGCCCTTCTCCCCTGCCCGCCACCTTCAGGTGGGCATAGCCTTCCAGCGATGCGGTCATCAGATCGCTGCCGAGGGCCATTTCGCTGTCGGCGATGCGTTCCAGCAAGCGTCGAAGGCGAACGGCGCGCGGACGGAGCTGATCGAGCGCCGCGAGATCGCCGACGTAGCCGGCCAGGTCGAAGTTGCGCGGTAGCACGCCGCTGTGTTCGCTCAACACGTTCACGGCCTGCCGGCAGAACGCTTCCGATTTGGCGCCCATCTTGGTGAGGTCGCGACGCTCGTCGGGGCTCAGGCCGATCAAGCCGGCGAACTCCTGTTCGAGGCTGTTGATGGCGGTGTCGATGTTCTGCAGTGCGGTATCCGCGAAAGTGACGGCAATACGGTTCTGGGTCATGGKYGTTCCTTGAGTGCATCCGTTCGAGTACCCGCCACCATGGCGGGCGACAGGAGCGTAGCGTGCGCTGCGCGCGCCTCAAGGGCCGCACGCGCAAGTGCGTCAATGTGAGTCGCAAGGCATTAAGCCTTGCCGGCAATGGTGCGAAGCCTGAGCGGCGGGATGGTTTCCTTTGCGCCTGGATTCCGCCTGCCCTGCGCGCAAGGCGAAATGCCTTGCAGGCGAAACCGCCATGCACGGATCGCGACGCCAGCAGGCTTGCGATGGCAAGGCGCGGCACTTCGCGCGCAAGGCGCAATGTGAGAAACCCGGGACGCGGCAGCTTGCACGCGATGCGCGGCGGCCCTGCGTGCAGGTCATGGCATTCCGACCGCAAGGTCTGATGCCTCGCGCGCGCAAGGCTCGGCGGCTTGCGGGCAAGGCTGGGGAGGCTTGCGGATAAGGGTTTGAGGCTTGCGAGGTGTTTTCTGTATCCCCACCCCTATCTCACCCGCGCATTCCATTGCGAGCGGGCCCACTGAACTGCCGGGCAGGCGTGCCGGGCGCGCGGCTTCAGGGGCCCTGCCATCGGAGCGCGGCCAAGGTGCGCTCCAGCGTGTCGCCCCACAGTTGGAGGCTGGCGGCCCAATGGGTGGGCGGGATGGGGATGGGTTCCTCGTCGGGCGCGCCGGGGGCGTAGGCGCGGGTGAGGCAGGCCAACAGGTAGAGGTGTTCGGTGAGGCGACAGAGCTCGGCGTGTCCGTCTTCGCTCAACAGGTAACCGGCCGCCGATCCGACATGCTTTGACATACAAGTACTCCAATCCATGGGTACGGCCCGGACGCGCATGCGCCGGGGGTGTCGGGAGGCTCGAACCGCAAGAAGACGGCGGGCTTATTCCCCTTTCGGGTGTTGTATTCGCCCACTCCCGACGTAGCGCTACGCCGGCTCTGCCCACGCGGGGCAAAAGAAAGCCACCCAGTTCCGGGGGTGGCACCGCTTCTTGAGGAGTTTCGAGGCTCCGACAAGAGGTATCGCACCTTGGGCCCGAAACAGGCCAGCACACCCGTGTTCGATGGGAACGCGCGCCATATACTCACATTTGGCATCGGTGCGGGAGTGCCCATGGGGATCGCAGAACTACAACAGGCGCTTCGGCAGTTTGCCGCGGACAGGGATTGGGGGCAGTTCCATACGCCGAAGAACCTGGCCACGGCACTCTCCATCGAAGCTGCCGAAGTGCTCGAGCATTTTCAATGGCTGACCGACGAGCAGAGCCGAAGCCTGACCCCAGAGGTTCGCGAGAAAGTCGGACATGAGATCGCCGATGTATTTCTTTACCTACTTCAACTGGCCGACCAGCTCGAGATTGACCCTCTGAAGGTGGCGGCGGACAAGCTGGCCTTGAATGCCGACAAGTACCCGGTGGAAAAAGCCAAGGGAAGCAGCAAGAAGTACACCGAGCTGTAACCGTATCGCCGAGGGGAAGGCACGCGTGATCGTCTATCAGGCTACCAAGACGAAGTTCTTGGACGACAACGACAACCGCAGTATTGAAGACGTCATCAATAGCGCCTATGTGCAGAAGACAGGCCGCTACGCTTCGGAGGCGGAATTCAAGTCATGGGCGGCTTCGCTGCGCGAGATGTCACGGGTGCTACGCGACGCACAGATACCGGACGACATCGGTGTAGGTATCGAATTCGGCATTCCGCAGACGGCCAAACGCATCGATTTCATCCTGTCGGGGGAAGATGATGCTGGTGTCCCGCACGCGATCATCGTCGAGTTGAAGCAATGGTCGTCCGCCAAACTGAGCGACAGGGACGGCTTGATCGTCGCCAATCGCGGGGGTCGTACCGAAACCGAAGGCCCCCACCCCAGCTATCAAGCATGGTCTTACGCGGCCTTGCTCAATGGTTTCAATGAAGCCGTCTACGAATCCGGTACGGCGCTGCAGCCCTGCGCCTACCTGCACAACTACCGCGACGACGGGATCATCCGCGACGCGCGCTATGCCCCCTATCTCGACAAGGCGCCTGTCTTCCTGAAGGGTGAGGACGAACTCAAGCGCCTGCGCGATTTCATCAAGAAGCACGTCAAGAAGGGAGACAAGGGAGAACTGCTGTACAAGATGGAGAACGGGCGTATCCGCCCCTCCAAGATGCTTGCAGACAGCCTTGCCAAGATGCTCAAAGGCAATGAGGAATTCGTGCTGGTCGACGACCAGAAGGTGGTCTACGAGACCTGCCTGGCCCGCGCCGAGCAGGCCAGCGAAACCCGCAAGCAAGTGGTCATCGTCAAGGGTGGCCCCGGCACCGGAAAGTCGGTGGTCGCGGTCAATCTGCTGGTGGCGCTGACCAAACGCGGACAGGTGACCAAGTACGTCTCCAAGAACGCCGCGCCCCGCGCCGTGTATGCGAAGAAGCTGGCAGGTCAGGTCCGCAGAGCGGACGTGACCAACATGTTCGCCGGCTCTGGCGGCTTCCACAATGCGGAACCCAACGTATTCGATACGCTTGTCGTCGATGAAGCACATCGCTTGAATGCCAAGAGCGGGCTCTACGGCAATCTCGGTGAGAACCAGGTTATGGAGCTCATCCGTAGCGCCAAGTGCACGATCTTCTTCGTGGACGACGACCAGATCGTGACGCTCGCCGATATCGGACATACCCGGGAGTTGATGCACTGGGCGAACGCGGCCGGCGCGGAGATCACAACGCTGGAGCTTAGCTCCCAGTTCCGGTGTGGCGGATCCGATGGCTACATCGCCTGGCTGGACAACTGGCTGGGTATTCGCGAAACCGCCAACGCAGATTTCGACCGCGATAGTTTCGACTTCCGCTTGGTCGACTCGCCCGTTGAGTTGCACGATCTTATTCGAGAGAAGAACAAGCTCAACAATCGGTCGCGAGTGGTGGCGGGCTACTGCTGGGATTGGAAGAGCAAGAAAGATCCGAATGCATACGACATTGTGATTCCRGAGTTCGGCTACAAAGCACAATGGAATCTTGGTGTCGACGGAAGCCTCTGGATCATGGCGCCAAACTCTGTTGAGCAAGTTGGCTGCATTCACACTTGCCAAGGTCTTGAGCTTGACTATGTCGGCGTCATCATTGCGCCAGATCTCGTTTTTCGAGGGGACAGATTTGAAGYGGACCCATCAAAAAGATCGAAGCAAGATCGGACAATAAGAGGATATACGTCCAAAAGAAATCTAGATTCCAACACGATAATTCGCGCAGAGATGATCATTCGAAACACTTACAAGACCCTCATGACGCGAGGACTGAAGGGATGCTTCGTCTTTTGTCCAGCCCTGAAAGGCTAGAAACGCAATGAAGGAGTCAACTCTCCACTCACTAATAACCGCAAAGGCAATCTTCGAGGAATCGGAAGCTCTTTGCTCTTCGGGCATATCGCACTCAGCCACCGCCGGCCTGATCCTTCTACAAGATGCGCTTGAACTTGTGCTACTAGCCGCCATCAATGAACTTGAAATTGATGAGACGGCAAAGATCGAGAAGCTTACATTCGACCAGATCATCGGCACACTTCAGCAATCTGGAGTTTCTATTCCTCGCTCCGGAACATTAAAAGCACTCAACAAGAACCGGGTGCTCGCTAAGCACTATGGACAACTAATCCTCCCGGAGACAGTAAGGGGCTATCTAGAGGCCAGTCGTCACGCCATAGACGCTGTTCTTGACTCTGTAGTAAAGAAGAGACTCGCGCAGATCTTCCTAACAGACTTACTCTTAGATGGCGAATCAAAGTTGCTTCTTGAGCAAGCGGTAGCCTCATACGCAAGAGCAGAGTACCTCGAGACGCTTATCTGTATCAGGAGGGCTCTTTTCGTAGAAATCGAAGCCGATTACTCGGTGCATGAGTACAAGGACGATGACAGCACCGACCTTTTCGGATTCTTCAAGAAATATGGACGAAAGGCGCCGAGCTACGCGAAGAACTCGAAATGGATAGTCACAAACGTGAAGGAGCCTACCGACTACGTACAAGTAGATAGAGAAGGATTGCGGAGTCAAGCCGTTGAGTGGGGCGTTAATACAAACCAGCTTCTTAATTTAATGCACCTTACTCCGAAGGTTTTTAGGCCGAATAAGGCAGCCGATTGGTGCACCTCTTATCCTGCCGGCTTTGTAGAGAACAGCGCAAATAGAGCCAACGCCCAATACTGTTTAGACAGTATCATCGAGGTTATCCGCAAGAAGCAGTTGCATGCGGGCACTGCAATCAGCCTGTCGTTCTCTCAGCCATTCTCGCCACCTAAAATTTACCTTGGCGATGAGGTCCATGTTAATGCGGACACGGGATCGCTGGTCGTGCACACGATTCAGCCCAACTTCGTGTACCAAGTTTCTGGCATCGCGACGGGCTTTGACGGGAAGACCAAGTTCTACGT
>NZ_JBGFFG010000194.1:0-6403 GCF_056175765.1 Pseudoxanthomonas sp. LjRoot204_2
CCAGAACAACCCGCTGTCGGAARTCACSCACAAGCGYCGCGTGTCGGCCCTCGGCCCGGGCGGYCTGACCCGCGAGCGYGCCGGCTTCGAAGTGCGCGACGTGCACCCGACCCACTACGGCCGCGTSTGCMCSATCGARACGCCKGAAGGCCCGAACATCGGCCTGATCAACTCGCTGGCCSTGTACGCACGCACCAACAGCTATGGCTTCCTCGAGACGCCGTACCGCAAGGTCGTGGACGGCACCATCACCGACGAGATCGAATACCTGTCGGCGATCGAAGAGAACGAGTACGTCATCGCGCAGGCCAACGCGCTGCATGACGCCAAGAGCCGCCTGACCGAGCAGTTCGTCCCGTGCCGCTACCAGGGCGAATCGCTGCTGAAGCCGCCGAGCGAAGTCGACTACATGGACGTCTCGCCGATGCAGACCGTGTCGGTCGCCGCAGCGCTGGTGCCGTTCCTGGAGCACGATGACGCCAACCGCGCACTGATGGGCGCCAACATGCAGCGCCAGGCCGTGCCGACGCTGCGTGCGCAGAAGCCGCTGGTCGGTACCGGCATCGAGCGCGCCGTGGCGCGCGACTCGGGCGTGACCGTGAACGCCCGCCGTGGCGGCGTGGTCGAGCAGATCGACGCCGGCCGCATCGTGGTCAAGGTCAACGAAGTCGAGATCTCCGGTGAAACCGATGCCGGCGTCGACATCTATTCGCTGATCAAGTACACGCGCTCCAACCAGAACACCTGCATCAACCAGCGTCCGCTGGTGAACGTGGGCGACGTGGTCGCGCGCGGCGACGTGCTCGCCGACGGTCCCTCGACCGACATCGGCGAGCTGGCGCTGGGCCAGAACATGCTGATCGCGTTCATGCCGTGGAACGGCTACAACTTCGAAGACTCCATCCTGCTCTCCGAGCGCGTGGTGGAAGAGGATCGCTACACCACGATCCACATCGAAGAGCTGACCTGCGTAGCGCGCGACACCAAGCTGGGGCCGGAGGAAATCTCCGCCGACATCCCGAACGTCTCCGAGCAGGCGCTGAACCGCCTCGACGAGAGCGGCGTGGTGTACATCGGCGCCGAAGTGCGCGCCGGCGACATCATGGTCGGCAAGGTGACGCCGAAGGGCGAAAGCCAGCTGACGCCGGAAGAGAAGCTGCTGCGCGCGATCTTCGGCGAGAAGGCCTCGGACGTGAAGGACAGCTCGCTGCGCGTGCCCCCGGGCATGGACGGCACCGTCATCGACGTGCAGGTCTTCACCCGCGACGGCATCGAGAAGGACAAGCGTGCGCGCCAGATCGAGGAAAACGAGATCAAGCGCGTCAAGAAGGACTTCGACGACCAGTTCCGCATCCTGGAAGGCGCCATCTACGCCCGCCTGCGCTCGCAGCTGGTCGGCAAGGTCGCAAACGGTGGCCCGGGTACGCTGAAGAAGGGCGACGCGATCACCGACGCCTACCTCGACGGCTTGAAGAAGTCGGAGTGGTTCACCCTGCGCATGAAGGACGATGACGCGTCCGACGCCATCGAGCGCGCCCAGATGCAGATCCAGGCGCACGAGAAGGAGTTCGAGCGTCGCTTCGCCGACAAGCGCGGCAAGATCACCGCCGGCGACGACCTCGCTCCGGGCGTGCTGAAGATGGTCAAGGTCTACTTGGCCGTGAAGCGCCGCATCCAGCCGGGCGACAAGATGGCCGGCCGCCACGGCAACAAGGGCGTCGTGTCGACCATCGTGCCGGTCGAGGACATGCCGTACATGGCCACCGGCGAGACCGTGGACATCGTGCTGAATCCGCTGGGCGTGCCGTCGCGCATGAACATCGGCCAGGTGCTGGAAGTGCACCTGGGCTGGGCCGCGAAGGGTTTGGGCAAGAAGATCCAGGACATGCTGGACGCCCAGGCCAAGGTGGCCGACCTGCGCAAGTTCCTGACCCAGATCTACAACCACGACCAGAAGCTGGGCGAGGACCGCGTGGACCYGGACCAGTTCAGCGATGCCGAACTGATCGCGCTGGCCAAGAACCTGACCGACGGCGTGCCGATGGCCACCCCGGTGTTCGACGGTGCGGCGGAAACCGAGATCAAGCACATGCTCGAGCTCGCGGACCTGCCGATCAGCGGCCAGACCCAGCTGTACGACGGCCGCACGGGCGAGGCGTTCGATCGCCACACCACGGTCGGCTACATGCACATGCTGAAGCTGAACCACCTGGTGGACGACAAGATGCACGCGCGTTCCACCGGTCCGTACTCGCTCGTCACCCAGCAGCCGCTGGGCGGCAAGGCGCAGTTCGGTGGCCAGCGCTTCGGTGAAATGGAAGTCTGGGCGCTGGAAGCCTACGGCGCGGCGCACACCCTGCAGGAAATGCTGACGGTCAAGTCGGACGACGTGCAGGGCCGCAACCAGATGTACAAGAACATCGTCGATGGCGCCCACGAGATGGTCGCGGGCATGCCGGAATCCTTCAACGTGCTGGTGAAGGAAATCCGCTCGCTCGCCATCAACATGGAACTGGAAGACTGACCGCAAGGGCGCGGCGGCACTGACCTGCCGCCCGCGCCGTTCGTCCCCGGTCAACCCGCCATCGACAAAGCTTCCTCCTGACGGAGAAACAAAATGAAAGACCTGCTCAACCTCTTCAACCAGCAGCGCCAGACGCTGGACTTCGATGCGATCAAGATCGCGCTGGCCTCGCCGGACCTGATCCGCTCGTGGTCCTTCGGCGAAGTGAAGAAGCCGGAAACCATCAACTACCGTACCTTCAAGCCGGAACGCGACGGCCTGTTCTGCTCTGCCATCTTCGGCCCGATCAAGGACTACGAGTGCCTGTGCGGCAAGTACAAGCGCATGAAGCACCGCGGCGTCGTCTGCGAGAAGTGCGGCACGGAAGTGACGCTGGCCAAGGTGCGCCGCGAGCGCATGGGCCACATCGACCTGGCCAGCCCGGTCGCGCACATCTGGTTCCTGAAGTCGCTGCCGTCGCGCATCGGCCTGATGCTGGACATGACGCTGCGCGACATCGAGCGCGTGCTGTACTTCGAAGCCTACGTCGTCACCGAGCCGGGCCTGACCTCGCTCGAGCGCCGCCAGCTGCTGACCGAAGAACAGTTCATGCAGGCGCGCCAGGAGCATGGCGATGACTTCGACGCCGCCATGGGTGCCGAAGCCGTCTACGACCTGCTGCGCACCATCGACCTGCAGGCCGAGATGGTGAACCTGCGCGAGGACATCGCCAGCACCGGTTCGGAAACCAAGCTGAAGCGCCTCACCAAGCGCATCAAGCTGATGGAAGCGTTCCTGGAGTCGGGCAACCGTCCGGAATGGATGGTCATGACCGTGTTGCCGGTGCTGCCGCCGGASCTGCGYCCGMTGGTGCMGCTSGACGGTGGCCGCTTCGCGACCTCCGACCTCAACGACCTSTACCGTCGYGTSATCAACCGCAACAACCGCCTGCGCCGCCTGCTGGAGCTCAACGCTCCGGACATCATCGTGCGCAACGAAAAGCGCATGCTGCAGGAGTCGGTTGACGCCCTGATGGACAACGGCCGTCGCGGCCGCGCCATCACCGGCACCAACAAGCGTCCGCTCAAGTCGCTGGCCGACATGATCAAGGGCAAGCAGGGCCGCTTCCGYCAGAACCTGCTCGGMAAGCGYGTCGACTACTCCGGCCGTTCGGTCATCGTGGTCGGTCCCACCCTGCGCCTGCACGAGTGCGGCCTGCCGAAGAAGATGGCGCTGGAGCTGTTCAAGCCGTTCGTGTTCGCCAAGCTGCAGCGTCGCGGCCTGGCCACCACCATCAAGGCCGCCAAGAAGCTGGTCGAGCGCGAGGAAGCCGACGTCTGGGACATCCTGGAAGAAGTCATCCGCGAGCACCCGGTGCTGCTGAACCGCGCGCCGACGCTGCACCGCCTGGGCATCCAGGCGTTCGAGCCTGTGCTGATCGAAGGCAAGGCCATCCAGCTGCATCCGCTGGTCTGCACCGCGTTCAACGCCGACTTCGACGGTGACCAGATGGCCGTCCACGTGCCGCTATCGCTGGAAGCCCAGCTGGAAGCGCGCGCGCTGATGATGTCGTCCAACAACATCCTGTCGCCCGCCAACGGCGAGCCGATCATCGTGCCGTCGCAGGACGTGGTGCTGGGCCTGTACTACATGACCCGCGCGCTGGAGAACAAGAAGGGCGAGGGCATGGCCTTCGCGAACATCGCCGAGGTCAAGCGCGCCTACGACAACCGCGCCGTCGAGCTGCACGCGAAGGTCAAGGTCCGCATCAGCGGTACCGTGATCGACGAGGAGGGCGGTCGCAGCCAGCAGACCAGCATCGTGGACACCACGATCGGTCGCGCGCTGCTGGCCGAGATCCTGCCGGAAGGCCTGCCGTTCGCCCTGGTAAACACCGAGTTGAACAAGAAGGCCATCAGCCGCCTGATCAACTCCAGCTACCGCATGCTGGGCCTGAAGGACACGGTCGTGTTCGCCGACAAGCTGATGTACACCGGTTTCGCATACGCCACGCGCGCCGGCGTCTCGATCGGCATCGACGACATGCTGATTCCGGCCGAGAAGAAGGGCATCCTGGGCGAAGCCGAGCAGGAAGTGCTGGAAATCCAGGAGCAGTACCAGAGCGGTCTGGTCACCGCCGGCGAGCGCTACAACAAGGTGGTCGACATCTGGTCGCGCACCAACGAGCGCATCGCCAAGGCGATGATGGACACCATCGGTACCGACAAGGTGAAGAACGCCAAGGGCGAGACCATCAACGAAAAGTCGATGAACTCGCTCTACATCATGGCCGACTCCGGTGCCCGTGGTAGCCAGGCGCAGATCCGCCAGCTGGCCGGCATGCGTGGCCTGATGGCCCGTCCCGACGGCTCGATCATCGAGACGCCCATCAAGGCGAACTTCCGTGAAGGCCTGAACGTGCAGGAGTACTTCAACTCCACGCACGGTGCCCGCAAGGGTCTGGCCGATACCGCGCTGAAGACGGCGAACTCCGGTTACCTGACCCGTCGCCTGGTCGACGTGGCGCAGGACGTGGTGATCACCGAGGTCGATTGCGGCACGCAGGAAGGCCTGACCATGACCCCGATCGTGGAAGGCGGCGACGTGGTCGAGCCGCTGCGCGACCGCGTGCTGGGCCGCATCGTGGCCGAGGACGTGTTCCTGCCGGGCAACGACGAAGATCCGATCGTCACCCGCAACACGCTGCTGGACGAAGCCTGGGTGCAGAAGCTGGAAGATGCCGGCGTGCAGTCCCTGAAGGTGCGTTCCACCATCACCTGCGAATCCGAATTCGGCGTCTGCGCACACTGCTACGGCCGCGACTTGGCCCGTGGCCACATCGTCAACATCGGCGAAGCGGTCGGCGTCATCGCCGCGCAGTCGATCGGCGAGCCCGGCACGCAGCTGACCATGCGTACGTTCCACATCGGTGGTGCGGCCTCGCGTGCGGCAGCCGTGGACAACATCACGGTCAAGACCACCGGTTCCATCAAGTTCAACAACCTGAAGTTCGTCGAACACGCGAACGGCAGCCTGGTCGCGGTCTCGCGTTCGGGCGAACTGTCGGTGCTCGATGGCCATGGCCGCGAGCGCGAGCGCTACAAGCTGCCCTACGGCGCCACCATCAACGTCAAGGACGGCGCGCAGATCACCGCCGGCCAAGCCGTGGCGAACTGGGATCCGCACAACCACCCGATCGTGTCGGAAGTGGCCGGCTTCGTGCGCTTCGTGGACTTCGTCGATGGCGTCACCGTCATCGAGAAGACCGACGACCTGACCGGCCTGGCGTCGCGCGAGATCACCGATCCGAAGCGCCGTGGTTCGCAGGGCAAGGACCTGCGTCCGATCGTCCGCATCGTGGATAAGGACGGCAAGGACCTCAGCATCCCCGGGACCGACCTGCCGGCGCAGTACCTGCTGCCGCCGCGCTCGATCGTCAACCTGCAGGACGGCGCTCCCGTCGGCGTGGGCGACGTGGTCACCAAGGTGCCGCAGGAAGCGTCCAAGACCCGCGACATTACCGGTGGTCTGCCGCGCGTGGCCGACCTGTTCGAAGCCCGCAAGCCGAAGGACCCGGCCATTCTGGCCGAGCGCTCCGGCGTCATCAGCTTCGGCAAGGACACCAAGGGCAAGCAGCGCCTGATCATCAAGGACACCGATGGTTCGGAGCACGAGGAGCTGATCCCGAAGTTCCGCCAGATCATCGTGTTCGAAGGCGAGCACGTGGCCAAGGGCGAAACCATCGTGGACGGCGAGCCGAGCCCGCAGGACATCCTGCGCCTGCTGGGCGTCGAACCGCTGGCGGCCTACCTGGTCAAGGAAATCCAGGACGTCTACCGCCTGCAGGGCGTGAAGATCAACGACAAGCACATCGAGGTGATCACCSGCCAGATGCTGCGC
>NZ_JBGFFG010000195.1:0-6317 GCF_056175765.1 Pseudoxanthomonas sp. LjRoot204_2
GGCGTACTCCTCGCCCTGGGGGATCATCGACTGCCAATACGCGTCGTAATCCGGATGCTGCAGCCATTCCAGGAACAACGGATTCGCGCTGCCATCGACCTGTGGCCGATCCCGGTACGCGAGACCGCGGGCATAGGCCTCGCGGTCGAGCTTGAGCCAGCGTTCGCCATCGCCATACCGTGCGTTGTCCAGCCAACGGTTGCTCGCGGTGTACAGCGGCCAGGGATACATGAAGTTGAGGAAGACGTTGCCTTCCATGGGAATGTCGATGCCGGGCGCCGCCGAGGCGGATGTGGCGATGGCCTTCAATGCCGGCGGCAGGTGCTTCAGTGCCGCCCACTGCGCGAAGCTGTTGTAGCTGCCGCCGAACATGCCCACGCGTCCATCGCTCCAGGGCTGTGTTGCGATCCAGCCGATGACCGCGGCGGCATCGGTTCCGTCGTGCTTGAACGGGGCGATGGCATCCGGACTGCGGCCCTTGCCGCGACTGTACGCCACCGCGCCGACATAACCGTGCGCGGCCATCGTCTTGGCATCGCCCCAAGCCACGTCATCGTCGGCGTAGACGGTGAACTGCAGCAAGGTGGGCAGTCGAGGGGCCGCCGCCGGGCGTACGACGAGGGTGGCGATGCGTGCGCCGTCCGGCGTGGGCACCAGGACATCACGATCAATGCGGTAGCGAAGGGCGTCGTCTTCCCGTAGCGCATCCGCGAACAGCGGTTGCAGCGCCACGTAGACACGATGGACCTGGTACGCACGGATAAGGTCGATCGCGTCCGGCAGCGTGACGCGTCGTTTCCCCGCGATCTTCGCCAGTGCCGCATCCAGATCGCCGCGGACGCGCGTCACCGATGTTCCGAAGGCGAACTCCGCCTGCAGGGCTCTCCTGTCGTCGAGCGCACCGAACCGTTGCGCGAACGCGTGGCGCCACGCGTTCGTGAAAGACATTCCCTGCTGCGCCTGCAGGACGTTCGCGCGCGCGTGGATCTCGTACTGGAGGAAGACCGGCGGCTGCGACGGCGGATCGTTGCGCAGCAGGCGGAGTGCATCGATGCTTTCGATCGCCTGCGCGTACTGGCCGGCGACCATCTGCAGCCGGAATTGCGTGCCGAGATAGCGCGCCCGGTCCTCGTCCTGGTGCAGGCTGAGTACGTCCCGCGCGAGGCCGGGCATCGCTTGGTCGATGTCGCCACCTTGGAGTCCTGCAGGAACCGGCACTTCCGGTACCTGTGCGAACGACGGCAGACAGAGGATCGTAAGGATAAGTCCCAGCAGTAGTTTCATATCGGCCGGAGTCAGGCATACCGGCATGCAGCTTGGCATGCTGCCCTTGCAGCAGGGAAGTGACCAAGGCATGCCGGCGCGAGGCGATGCATCTCGTAACCTAGTGCGGTGCCGACCCAGTGCCTCCGGCATACTGATGGCCTACCGCCCGGATAGCGAAGCATGACGGTGTTGAGCAGAAGCATGGACATTGAAGTGCAGGCGATGGGAGGGTGCCGTGCAGCCAGCGGCGCTGTCGCCCCGGATCTGATTCGTACTGTTTCGCAGGAAGAGCGCGCTGGCAGCGGACCGTCGACCAGCCGTGCACTCGTCGTCAGTGTTGGAAGGCAACGCCGCGTAGACGTGCCTCGCCCGGGATTCGGAACGATGCGCGCATGCCGTTGAAGTCGCGCTTCTGGCCGCTGGTGTGCGCCGCCTTGTGGGCACGGGCCGCGGGGGCTGAGCCGGCCGAACAGCCCGTCTTGCCGGCGGAAACGCTTGATCGTGTGGTCGTGACCGCGACGCGCCTGGAAACGGTCGAGGCGTTCGACACGCCCGCATCCACCGGTGTCGTGGCACTGGGCGATGGCGGTGCACGTCCGCAGGCAGCGTTGTCGGAGGTGCTCGAGGGCATTCCCGGCGTATTCGCGCGCGAACGGCAGAACCTCGCCCAGGACACGCAGTTGTCGATTCGTGGATTCGGCGCGCGGTCGACGTTCGGCGTGCGCGGCTTGCGCCTGTATGCCGACGGCGTGCCGGCGACAATGCCGGACGGTCAAGGCCAGGTGTCGCACTTCAACCTGCTGAGCGCGGATCGCGTGGAGGTGTTGCGCGGACCCTTTTCCGCCCTGCATGGCAACTCGTCCGGTGGCGTGATCCACTTGTGGAGCGACATTCCTGACGACGGGCGCGAAGCGCGTGCGCAGGCCAGCGTCGGCAGCCACGACAGCACCGTGATCGGTGCGCGCGTGCGCGGCGCGGGCGACGTGCTCGGCTACTCGGTGTCGGCATCGGTACTGGATACGCAGGGCTTTCGGGACCACAGCGCCGCACGGCGGGAATCGCTCAATGCCCGACTGCGCTTGAAGCCGGGCGACGGCACGCTGGATCTGTTGCTCAACCATTTCGACGCGCCCGACGCCCAGGACCCACTGGGCCTGACGCGGGCGCAGGCATGGCAGGCACCGCGCCAGGCGGCGCCCGTCGCAGTGCAGTACGACACGCGGAAGTCCGTGCGCCAGGATCAACTGGGCGCGGTCTACGAACGGCCCCTCGCCGCCGGCCACCGGTTGCGCGCGATGGCCTACGGCGGCCGTCGCGATGTCGAGCAGTACCTCGCGCTGCCGATCGCGGCGCAGGGCAATCCGCTCAATTCGGGGGGTGTGATCGACCTGGCCAACGATTACGGCGGGGCCGATCTCCGCTGGTCATGGACAGGCGACCTGGCGGGCCGACCGTTCGAGCTGGCGGCCGGTATCAACGCGGACCGCCAGCGCCAGCATCGGCGTGGCTACGAGAACTTCGTCGGCGCCTCGCTGGGCGTGCGCGGTACGCTGCGGCGGGACGAACGCAACCAGGTCGGCAACGCGGACCAGTATGCACAGGCGTGGTGGCGCCTGGCGCCACGCTGGTCGCTGCTGGTCGGTGTCCGCCACAGCCGTGTCGACTTCCGTTCCGACGACGCTTACGTCACGGCCACCAATCCCGACGACAGCGGTCGCGTGGTGTACGAACGGACCATGCCCGTCGCGGGCGCGGTGTTCGCGCCCACCGATGCCTTCCGCATATATGCGTCCACGGGGCGCGGCTTCGAGACGCCGACCTTCAACGAGGTCGGCTACCGTGCCGACGGCGGTGCGGGCCTTGCGTTCGACCTGCGCCCGGCGACCAGCCGCAACACCGAACTGGGCGTGAAGTGGCGGGGCCGGCAAGGCGCGCGCGTCGAGGCGGCGGTGTTCCGCGCCGACACCGATGACGAGCTCGCAGTCGCGCGCAATGTCGGCGGGCGCAGCAGCTTCCGCAATGTCGGCGCCGCGCGTCGCGAAGGTGTCGAGCTCCAGGCGGACCTGCCACTCCATGAGGCGTGGCAGCTGCAACTCGCCTATACGTGGCTGGATGCGACATTCCGCGACAGCTTCCCCATCTGCACCGCGAGCGGTTGCGCCTCGCCTGTCGTGCAGGTCGTGGCCGGCACCCGCATTCCCGGCATCGCCCGCCAGCAGGCATCGGCACGCTTGCGTTGGCAGGGTGCGCAATGGAGCGTCGCTGCCCAGCTGTCGGCGATCGGCAACGTCACGGTGAACGATACCGGCAGCGAACGCGCGCCGGGCTACAGCGTGCTGAACCTGGAACTGGTGCGCGACTGGGCGCTGCGGCAGGGCCGGCTGCAGGCATTCGCGCGCGTCGACAACGCACTGGACCGGTTCCATATCGGTTCGGTCATCGTCAACGAAGGCAATGGACGCTTCTACGAACCGGGCACCGACCGCACGTTCACACTCGGGCTGCGCTGGCTGTGGGCGGAGGACTGATGCGTTGGATGTCAGCGCGTCGGCGTGGGTGCACCTGATCGGTGGGAGGCGACGTATTTCATGATGTCGATGAAGGGCGCCACCCAGTAGTCGTCGGGGTGCGCGGCGAGATAGCGCAGCAGTTGTTCGTGCGCTTCGCGCGACACGGCAAGGTGATCGCCGCCGATGCCGTGGAATGTGAAGTTGACCATGGTGCCCTGGCGCGCCGCCTGCTCGACGCGTGCGATCAGCTGGTCGCCGGTGACGCCTGCAGGTACATCCACCGGCACGGCGGCCAGGTCGATCGCCGCCATGTCGTCGATGACGCCCCCTTGCCCGAGCTTGATCGCGACGAACTCCGATGCGACGGCATCGACGTAGTTGCCATCGCTCGCCTGCGTATCGCCGCAGGGGACGGTCATCGTCCGCTCGGTCCTGCCATCGAGCATGGCCAGCATCGCGTTGGCCAGCCGCACCTGGTCGACCAGCTGGGCGATCGTGGTGGTATCCAGGTTGCGATGCGGGACGACCCAGCCGCGATCGGGTAGCGACGCCGAGCACGCATGGAACAGCGTGTGGTTGCCGAGCTCGTGCCCGTTGCGCGCAGCGGCCGCCCATTCGCGCTGGCGCGTGCGGAGCGTGTCCGACGCCAGGGTCAGATAGAAGCTCCCCTTCAGGCCGTAGCGATCGAGCGCCGGAATGGCGTGGTCGAGCTGCGAAGGGACGGCATCGTCGTAGGCCAGGCTCACCGCCGCCGTGCGTCCGTCGGGCCAGGGATACGGTTCGCCGGCCTGCGCGGCAGTGGCGGCCCCCGCCAGCGCCAGCAGGGCGAGCCGGGCGATCCCCCGCCGGAACGCGGACATCCCTACTGCACCAGCGTCTGGATCGCGCGCGCGGGAATCGTCACCACGCCCGAGGCCTGGCCGACGTAGAAGTTGTATGCGATCTCCTTGTCGGTCGGATTCATCACCACCGTCGCCAAGCGTCCGTCCGGGTTCACGAAGGACGTCGCCAGCAGCGTGCTGCGGCTGGTGGCGGTGCTGACGCGGCGCGCGTCGGGCCGGATGAACTTCGAGAAGTGGCCGATGTAGTAGTAGCTGGGCGTGTAGATGAGTTCCCCCGAGCGGGTGTCGGCGTGCAGTGGCGCGAAGCAGTAGTTGCCCACGTGGTTGGGGCCGCCTTTCTCGTCGAGCAGCATGTTCCAGTCGGTCCAGCCCACGGCGCCGTTGTTGAAGTCGTTGATCATCGACGTGCCGTAGCGTTCGGCGTTCGGCCAGTGCTGGTAGCGCGCGGGGTCGAACTTCTCCACGGCGGCTTCGGTCAGCAGCACCGGCTTGTCGGGGAAGGCTTCCGTCACCGCGGCCACGTTGCGGAACATGGGATCGAAGCCGGCCCATGTCTCGTACCAGTGGAAGCCCAGTCCCCATGCGTACTTCGCCGCTTCCGGGTCGCCCAGGATCACCTGTGCGCGGTACAGCATCATGTCGCGGTTGTGGTCCCACACGATGATCTTCTTGTCGGCGTAGCCCGCCGCGTGCATCGTCGGGCCCAGGTGCAGCTTGAGGAAGTCGCGCTCCTCTTCGGCCGTGTACAGCATCGATTCCCATGTCTGGGTGGCCATCGGCTCGTTCTGCACCGTGATGCCCCAGACCGGAATCCCTTCCTTCTCGTAGGCCTGGATGAACTTCACGTAGTAGTTCGCCCACGCCTGCCGGTACTCGGGCAGCAGCGCGCCCCCCTTGAGCATGTGCCCGTTGGTCTTCATGAAGGCCGGTGCGCTCCACGGGCTCGCGTACAGCGGCAACGCGCCACCCGCGGCGGCGATCGCCTGCTTGATCATCGGGATGCGCGCCTTCCGGTCATGGTCGACGGAGAACGTCGCCAGCGCCTTGTCGCCCTCGTCGATGTACGTGTAACTGGCGGAGCTGAAGTCGGAACTGTGGATGGTGGTGCGCGCCAGCGAGTAGCCGATGCCGTCCTTTCCGTCGTAGTACGCGCGCATGAACTCGGCCTGCTTCGCCGGCGACAGCGTCGCGTAGACCTCGGCCGTGGAATCGGTGATGGCACCCCCGATCCCCAGCAGGGGCTGGAATGTCTTCGTGGGATCGACGAAGACCGAGTTCTCGACCTCCGTCAGTCGGTGCCCCGCCGTCAGGGTGACGGTCCCGGTCTGGCTCAACCGGTGCGCGGTGCCCTGCGCCGTCGTGTAGAGGGTCACGGTGGCAGGTCGCATGGGCGTCTCCTTGGGTTCGGCGGCGCTGGCGCCTGTCCATGTGGCGGCGAGTGCCATGCCGATCGCGGCAGCGGAAGAGAGTCGCGTGTAGCGCATGCAGGAACCTCGCAGGGGTGGGAACGGTCCGATCCCGCGTCGCCGCGTCGGACGCGTGGTAGTTGACAGCGCTGTCATACCGTTGCTACATCTCGCTGTCAATCGATGGCTCGGGGTAGTGCGGGAAGCGTGCGTGCGTCGTGCTTTCCGTGCGCGTCGTACGCAGGCGCGTGTTGCCGTGCAGCACGTGTTTGCGTGCAAGGCGCCGAGGATCG
>NZ_JBGFFG010000196.1:0-6303 GCF_056175765.1 Pseudoxanthomonas sp. LjRoot204_2
GTACTGCGCGGCGTTGAGCGCCTTGGAGTAGGTTTCCATGTCCGGCGCATCCAGGCCCTCGAAGCCCGGGTAGTCGACGATGGACAGCACGCCATGCGCGCGCAGGCCGGCCTGGATCGAATCCACCAGGAACAGGCTGCCGTGGCTACGGGTCAGTTCGCGGGCGGCCGCGTAGAACGCCGGCGGCACCGAACGGCCCGGGTCGCCTTCGCCCATCACCGGCTCCAGGAACACGGCTTCGACGAACCAGCCCTTGGCCTCGGCGTCGGCGAAGGCCTGCTTCAGCGCATCCACGTCGTACGGCGGGATGGCGATGACGGAATCTTCGCCGCGGTAGCTGGCCAGGTGCTGCTGGTAGGACTTGCGCGAGGAATCCGAGTACAGCGCCGGGCGTTCGGTGCGGCCATGGAAGCTGCCCTTCACCACGATGCGCTTGATGGTGCGGCCGGCGTGGCGGCCGTCCGGGTCGGTCATCAGCTTGCTGTTGATGTCGGCGATGCGCGCGGCCAGGCCGACGGATTCGGAACCCGAGTTGAGGCACAGGAACTTCGCGAACGGGCAGCCGCCACGGGTATGGCCGATCTCCTTGCGCAGGGCGCGATCGAAGCGCAGCTGCGACAGGCTGGGGGTCATGATGTTGGCCATCACCTGCGGACGGGCCATCGCGTCCATCACCGCGGCCGGGGTATGGCCGAAGCCGAGCATGCCGTAGCCGCCCGCGTCGTACAGCACCGCACCGTTGAGGGTGACCACCCACGGACCACGCGCGGCCAGTGCGATATAGGGGTTGATCGCGTCATCGGCATAGAAGTTGACATAGCCGGCCTGCACGGCGCGCAGCTGCTCGGTTTCGTCCAGGTCGAACAGCTCGGAGAACTCGTCCTTCAGGCGCGCGTGTTCGGCGGCGGCGGCCTCGATCACGGCGGCCAGGTCCGGATGGCCCTTGGCCAGGCGTTCGATGGCGGCATCGTCCAGGCCGAGGGTCAGGCGCTGGCCCGTGTGGGCGCGCAGGGGGGCGAGGGCATCGGTGAGGGCCATGGGAATCTCCGGCTGCAGGCGGCAAACCCGTATTATCGGGAATAATTCGTCATTTGACAGTTGTGAACTGCGCGCATTTAGAGGATATTTCGTCGATTCGACGAAGCGCGCCTGATCAATGAAGCTCACCGATGCCGACCAGCAACTGCTCTCAATGCTGCGTGAGAACGCGCGTGCTTCCACGGCGCAGATTGCCCGCCGGCTGAACCTGTCGCGCACCACGGTGCAGAGCCGCATCGAGCGGCTGGAACGGGAGGGCGTGATCAGCGGTTACACCGTCCGCGTCCATGACGAGTACGACCGCAGCCACCTGCGCGCGCACATCATGATTGCCGTGCATCCGAAGCAGATGACCTCGGTGGTCGCCGCCCTGCGCGCGATGCCGGAACTGCGCGTGCTGCATTCGGTCAGCGGCAGCCACGACCTGATCGCCATCGGTGCGGTGCCGAGCGTGGGCGACATGGACGTGCTGACCGACCGCATCGGCGCGCTGGATGGCGTGGAGCGCACCACCTCGTCCATCGTGCTGTCGACCAAGTTCGAGCGCTGAGTGGGCGCGGGCCGCGCGGGCCGGTCACGTACAATGCACGCCCCCGCAAGGCCCCGCACGTGAAGAAGTCCGATTTCCATTTCGAGTTGCCCGAGGCGCTGATAGCCCAGGCGCCGCTGCCGGAGCGTTCCGCCAGCCGGCTGCTGGTCGTGCCGCCGGGCGAAGTGCCGTTCGTGGACCGCCACGTGCGCGACCTGCCCGAGTGGGTGCGGCCCGGTGACCTGCTGGTGTTCAACGACACGCGCGTGATCCCGGCGCGACTGTTCGGGCAGAAGGAAAGCGGCGGACGGGTCGAGATCCTGATCGAGCGCCTGCTGCCGGACAACGCGGCGCGCGCCCAGGTCGGTGCCAGCAAGTCGCCCAAGCCCGGTAGCCGCATCCAGCTGGATGCCGGCGGCGAGGCGGAGGTGGTTGGCCGCGACGGCGAGTTCTACCAGTTGCGCTTCCATGTGCCCGGCGCACTCGAAAGCTGGCTGCAGAAGGCCGGTCGCCTGCCGTTGCCGCCCTATATCCAGCGTGAGCCCGGCCAGGACGACGACGAGCGCTACCAGACCGTGTTCGCGCGCGAACTGGGCGCGGTCGCTGCGCCGACCGCCGGCCTGCACTTCGACGACGCATTGCTGGCCACGTTGCGTGAGCAAGGCGTGGAGTTCGGCCACGTGACCCTGCATGTCGGTGCCGGCACCTTCCAGCCGATGCGCGTGGACAACATCCACGAGCACCACATGCACAGCGAATGGCTGAACGTGGGTGCGGCGTTGGTCGAGCAGGTGCGTGCGACGCGTGCCCGCGGTGGGCGCGTGATCGCGGTGGGCACCACGGTCGTGCGTGCGCTGGAATCCGCCATGCGGGACGGCGAACTGCACCCCTTCGCCGGCGAGACCCAGATATTCATCTTCCCCGGCTACCGCATCCGCAGCGTCGATGCGATGGTCACCAATTTCCACCTGCCGGAAAGCACGCTGCTGATGCTGGTCAGCGCGTTCGCCGGCAAGGACCGGATCATGGCCGCCTATGCCCATGCGGTGCGCGAGCAGTACCGGTTCTTTTCCTATGGAGACGCGATGCTGCTGTTCCCGGAGACGGCCGCATGAGCCGCATGTCCTTCGACCTGCTGGCCACCGAYGGTGCCGCGCGCCGCGGACGCCTGACGTTCCCGCGCGGCACCATCGAAACGCCCGCGTTCATGCCTGTGGGCACGTACGGCTCGGTGAAGGGCATCCTGCCGGAGCATGTCGAGGACCTGGGCGCCGAGATCATCCTCGGCAACACGTTCCACCTGTACCTGCGGCCCGGCCTGGACGTGATCGGTGCGCACGGCGGCCTGCACGGCTTCGCTCGCTGGAACAGGCCGATCCTCACCGATTCGGGCGGGTTCCAGGTGTTCTCGCTGGCGCACCGGCGCAAGATCACCGAGCAGGGCGTGACGTTCGCCTCGCCGGTGGACGGCAGCAAGGTGTTCCTGGGCCCCGAAGAGAGCATGAACATCCAGCGCGTGCTGGGCTCGGACATTGTGATGATTTTCGACGAGTGCCCGCCGGTGAACGTCGATGGCAAGCCGGTCGACCCGCGGGTGATCGAACGGTCGATGGAACTGTCGCTGCGCTGGGCCGAGCGTTCGAAGCGCGCACATGAAGGCAACGACGCTGCGCTGTTCGGCATCGTGCAGGGCGGCGTGCACCATCACCTGCGCTCGCGATCGGCGGATGGACTGAAGGCGATCGGATTCGATGGTTACGCGATCGGCGGACTCGCGGTGGGCGAGACCGAACAGGAGCGCAACGCCACGCTGGACCACACGTGCCCGCAATTGCCGACGGACCAGCCGCGCTACCTGATGGGCGTGGGCCGGCCGGAGGACCTGGTGGAAGCGGTGGCGCGCGGCGTGGACATGTTCGACTGCGTCATGCCGACCCGCAACGCGCGCAACGGCCACTATTTCACCTCGTTCGGCACGGTACGCATCCGCAATTCCAAGTACGAGCACGACTTGCAGCCGATCGAGCCCGGCTGCGGCTGCTATGCCTGCCGCAACGGCTTCACCCGCAGCTATCTGCGCCACCTGGACCGTTGCAATGAAATGCTCGCTCCCATGCTCGGCACCCTGCACAACCTCTGGTACTACCAGCAGGTGATGGCGCAGATGCGCGCGGCCATCGCCGAAGGACGATTCGCCGACTTCCGGGCCGCTTTCTACGCGGCCCGCGGGATCGTTCCGGCGCCGTAGTCCGGATACCGGGCCGCACGCCGCCAGAGGCTTCTGTAGGGGCGGGCCATGCCCGCGATGATCTCCTTCGGCCGTCCGGAAGGGCATCGCGCCCGTGGGGCGCTCCTGAAGGCTTCGTGGCGGAGGCGAAGTCCTCTGCGGTGCATGTCCGGACCGCCGGCCGGGAACCATCCGGCGCCGACGCGGTCTTTTCCGGTCCGGGCTGACTGGGGAGGCCGGGCGGGCCTTCCCGGCGCGTGGCATAATCCCCGGCTGCTTTTCATACCCAATGGACAAGTCCATGAATCTGCTTGAGTTCTTCGTTGCCCCCGTGATCGCCCAGGCCGCCCCGGCCCAGCAGGGCATGGGCGGCTTCGGCCTGCTGATGCCGATCGCGCTGATCGCCATCATGTACTTCCTGATGATCCGCCCGCAGATGAAGCGCGCCAAGGAGCACCGCTCCATGCTGGACAAGCTGTCCAAGGGCGACGAAGTCATCACCTCGGGTGGCATCGCAGGCACCGTCACCGACATCGGCGACAACTTCGTGACCCTGGAAGTGGCCGACAACGTGCGCGTCCGCGTGCAGAAGGCCGCCGTCGGCAATGTGCTGCCGAAGGGCACCCTGAAGTCCGCCTGATCCGTTTCCTCGCGCCGGCGGGTCTGGCCCGCGCGATTCCCGCTGTTCCGAACCACCGCTGAGCGCATGCCCGGGAAGGGTCTGCGCGGGTTGCCACGATGCTTGAATTCCCTCGCTGGAAATACGTCCTGATCCTGATCGTCGTGTTGGCGAGCGCGCTGTACGCGCTTCCCAACCTTTACCCCCAGGACCCCTCCGTGCAGATCACCGCCAATCGCGGCTTCGCCGTCGATGACGCGCTGCGTGCCCGCGTCGATACCGCACTGAAGCAGGCGGGCGTGCAGCCCAAGCAGGTCGAGGTCGACGACGGCACCCTGCTGGTCCGCCTGCCCGGCCTGGACGCGCAGACCAAGGCCAACGACGCACTGCGCCAGGCACTGGGCGAGGACTATCTGGTGGCGCTGAACCTGGCATCCACGGTGCCCGACTGGCTGGGCAAGCTCGGTGCGCGTTCGATGGTGCAGGGCCTGGACCTGCAGGGCGGCGTGCACTTCGTGATGCAGGTCGACCAGAAGGCTGCGCTGGACAAGCGCATCGATGGCTATCTGGAAGACGTGCGCGTCACCCTGCGCGACAAGCGCATCCGCTATACGGCGGTCGAGCGGCGCCCCGACAACACGCTGCTCGTGACGCTCGCGGATGGCGAGGACGTGGCCGCGGCGCAGCAGGCGCTGGCGCAGACCCTGAGTGCGCGCGGTGGCAACGCCGGCACGCTCGCGGCAGGCGCCGGCCTGACCTATCAGGCGAGCGGCAACCAGATCACCATCGGACTGCCGCAGGCGGAGCTGGACCAGATCGCCTCCGAGGCGATCGAGCAGAACCTCACCACCCTGCGCAATCGCGTCAACGAGATCGGTGTCGCCGAGCCCATCATCCAGCGCCAGGGCAACGATCGCGTCGTCGTGCAGCTGCCCGGCGTGCAGGACACCGCCGAAGCCAAGCGCCTGATCGGCGCCACCGCCACGCTGGAATTCCGCGCCGTGGTGGAAGGCAATGCTGCCGACGCCGTGGCCAGCGGCCGCATCCCGCCGGAAGCCAAGGTCTACCAGCTGCGCGACAACGCCGGTCCGGTGCTGCTCAACAAGCGCGTGCTCGCTTCGGGCGACGAGATGGTCAATGCCCGCGTGGGCGTCGACAACAACGGCCTGCCCGCGGTCGACGTGACCCTCAACAACATCGCCGGCCAGCGGATGTTCGACTACACCAGCGCCAACGTCGGCAAGCTGATGTCGGTCGTCTACATCGAGCGCGTCCCGACGGTGACGATGGTCGACGGCAAGGAAGTGCGCAGCGTGCGCGTGCGCGAGGAAGCCCTGGCGCCGACCCGCATCGCCGGCGTGTTCGGCAAGAACTTCCAGACGACCGGCCTGGAAAAGACCGAGGCCGACAACCTGGCCAAGCTGTTGCGTGCCGGTTCCCTGGCCGCGCCGATGGACTTCATCGAGGAGCGCGTGGTCGGCCCCAGCCTGGGCGCCGAGAACGTGGCCCGCGGCACCAAGGCGGTGGTGTACTCCTTCATCTTCGCGCTCGCGTTCTTCCTGGTGTACTACCGGATGTTCGGCGTGATCACCTGCGTGGCGCTGTTGCTCAACCTGGTGATGGTGGTCGCGGTGATGTCGTTGTTCGGCGCCACCATGACGCTGCCCGGCTTCGCCGGCCTGGCCCTGACCATCGGCATGTCCGTTGACGCGAACGTGCTGATCAACGAGCGCATACGCGAAGAATTGCGGGCGGGCGTGCCGCCGCTGGCCGCCATCGCCACCGGCTACGACAAGGCGTCGGGCACCATCTTCGACTCCAACATGACCGCGCTGCTGGCGGGCGTGGCGCTGTACGCGTTCGGCACCGGCCCACTGAAGGGCTTTGCCA
>NZ_JBGFFG010000197.1:0-6293 GCF_056175765.1 Pseudoxanthomonas sp. LjRoot204_2
GAACAAGGGCTTGAACGCCCCCGTGGTGGTGTCCAGCGTTCCGAGCGCCGCCGGCGCCACGCCGTCGTCCTGGGTGACGTAGACGGTTCCGTTGCGCGTGGTGTGGATCACGCCGAGGTGCTTGCCGCCGGACTTGGAAGCGTTCACCAGCGTCCAGTCGCGGCCATCGCGGCGGTAGAGTTCCGTACGTTCGTCGAACTCGCCATCTTCGTTGCGGCTTGACGAGCACACGGCGAAACGCGCCTGCTTGTTCTCGTCCAGCGTGATGTTGCAATTCTCCTTGGGTGCACGGCCGAGCGATGTGCGCCGCCCGTTGAACACGTCCAGCTTGACCAGCTCTGTGCCGGCGCCTTCGCTGGAGCGGGGCGAGCGGACGTCCATGATGACGAACTGGTCGTCGTCCTGCAGGGTGTCGATGAGGCTGAAACGCTCGGACGTGACGGTCTTCGCGCGCTGGGTGACGTCCTGCGTGCCGTAGAAGACCAGCGGCCGCGGTTGTGAGCCATCGGCATTGACGGCGAACCACTCGCCCGTGCTGAACGGTTGCGCGTAGCCGCCCATCTTGCGGATGGCATTGAACATCAGGCGGTTAGGGCTGACCCATTCGAACGAGCCCACGCTCTTCTTGTCGGGCAGTTGGCTGACGTTGAGGATCTTCAGGTCACTGGTGCGCATCGTGGTGAGCACGTCCTGGTCGCCCCGGTCCACCGTGATGGCCAGGTACTCACCGGTGGGCGATATCTTCGCGGTGCTGAAGGCGGCGTGGCCGACGAAATCGCGGATCGGCGCCGGCGCGCCCAGTGCCTCGGCCGCGATCAGCCATCCGGCGAGGAAAAGCAGAATTCCTTGACGCTTCATCATGATCTCCTTGTGTGCGGCGTAGGAAGAAAAAGACCCGGCGTCGCCGCCGGGTCCAGGTGTTGCTGCACCGCTCAAACCATCAGTTGAACTTGTAGGTCGCTTCCAGACCCACCTGACGACCGATGGCATCGAAACCGCGCCAGTAGTACGGATAGGTGTAGTTGGTCTTGTCGACCGGATGGTGGTTGTCGAACATGTTGACCACCGACAGGCGCAGGTTGAGCTTCTCGGTGATGTCCTTCGCCACGCTGGCGTTCCAGGTGATGAACGGGCCGATGCGAGTGTCGAACTCGGGATAGGCCACCGGTACGGTGGGATCCCAGATCGGCGTACTTCCCAGGCGATTCATGAATACCGTCGCCATCCAATCATCCTTTGACCAGTTGATCGTCCAGCGCACCCGGCTGCGATTGTCCAGATTGCTGTTGAAATCGCGATAGCTCTGGATTGGCTGGTCAACCGACAGCTTCTGGGTCTGCTCAAGGACATGCGTCCACTGCAAGGTGGTGCTGAAGTCGCCGAAGCGGTCCGTATCCATGCGGTAACGCACGGTCGCGTCGATGCCCTTCGTGCCAAGGAACGATTGGTTGATCGGTCCGCTACGGATCTCGGTGAGCGCGTCGGTCTCGGGATTGCGGCTAATGCGACCTTGGATGATCTGGCAATAGCCGCTGCCCGCTGCGTGTGGGTAATTGCTGCCGTTGGGGTACTTGCCCGTTAGGCAGCCCAACTCTGCCGCCAGAATGTCGGTGCCGCTTTGAACGGTCACAACGTCGTTGAGTTCGACCTCGTAGTAGTCCGCAGCGAGCGACAACTGCTCGGTGACGTCCCACACAAAGCCGGCCGTCCAGGAGTTGCCGGTTTCTTCCTTGAGCTCCGGCGCGCCTTGTGACGTAGTGAAGACCGAGTAGCGGTAGTTGCCGCCCGAGTTGCCGCAGACGTTGTCGCTGGTTCCCAAGCCATTGAGGTAGCAGCGGTAGTAGTCTGTCACCGTGCCAAACGAGCCACTAGGTTCGGAGAACACATAGTGCATGTCCGGTGCTTTGAAGCTGGTCGCATAATTGGCGCGAATCAGCAGGCTGTCGAAGGGACGGAACTCCAATCCTGCGCCCCAAGTGCTCGCAGCATCCACGTCAGTGACATCATCGTACTTGTCGTAGCGGCCCTGGAGGCTGGCCGTCAGCATGCTGAAGATCGGCACCTTGAACTCTACGCCCGCGGCATAGCGGTTGCGTTCGCCGCTGCCGCCGGTGCCCGTCAAGTTGTAGATTTCTCGCACGGTCGGGAGGATGCGGGCATCGCTTTCCAGATCGTAGCTTTGCCGCGAGGCCTCGATCACGCCGGCGAACGACAGCGGACCTGCCGGCAGTTCGAATAAGTCACCCGACAACACGAAGTTGGACGCGACGTTGCGCGACACTGCTTCGTAATGAACCATTGTCGACATGGCCTGATAGTCTGCGGTCGAGATGGGGCCGTAGAAGCGATCGAGGTTCAAGCGATAAACAGCCAAGCCATTGGGGACGCCAGCCAACCCTGTGTACGCCCCCTGGCCCGTCGTACCCAGACGCTGACCCAAGAAGTAGTTGGTGGCTCCCGCCACCGTCATGCGCGGACGATCGCGGACAATTTCATACTGTGCGCCGCCGAGGCTGAATTCCCAATCGAAACGATCCGCAAAACTACCGCGCATACCGAACGCGAGATCGAGGGAATCTTCCTCGAACTTCTGGTAGGTGCCTTCGGATCCGCCGTAAGGTTCGGGCGTGAAGTTGCGGATGGGCAGGATACGCATACCCAATCCCGCGTCGTAGTAATTCGTACCTGGCTGCGGACCACCCTGCCACTGTTCCGTGCCGCCGCCGAGTCGACTGCGCGAATGAAACGCCATCGCGCTCGCCCAGCCTTCCAGATTGTCAGTGAAATTGAACGTGCCATAGACATAGCCGGACAGCTCGTTGCTGCCGTTAGCAACCGTCTGTTCGGCCGGGAAGCGGTCATAACCGCAGCCAGGGCCGAGGTTGTTGCCCGTGGTGGCGCTCGTATAGAAGTGAGGGCGATAGAGTTCGCTCGCCGAGCAGTCACGGCCTGCTGGCAATACATACGAAACGGTGGAGCCCACGTTGTTGAGGCGGCGAATCTGGATGCCGATCGGCGGCTGGTAGAACCCGCGCCCGTTGTTGAGTGCGTTGGGATATGTTCCCGGAGGTGCGGGGTTATCCGCCGCCGAATCCATGAAATCCCGCTGATAACCCCACAGGGCTTCGGCGTTGTAGGACTCGAACGCGTAGGTCACGCTCCAATTGTCGCCGGCTTTGCCGCCCACCCACTGGATGTCGGCGATGTCACGGCCACCGTCTGTCGAGGTCTGGCCCTTGACCTTGAGGATGTTGCCTTCGTAGTTCGTCTTCAACACGATGTTAACGACGCCGGCAACGGCGTCGGAACCGTACACGGCCGATGCGCCGCCCGAGAGGATCTCGATGCGTTCGACGGCCGCCGCGGGGACGTTGTTGAGGTTCTGGAAGTTGCTGCGGCCGTTGTAGGGGAACGGATAGTCATTCGCCCGGYGACCGTTGATCAGCAGCAGCGTGCGGCCCGGACCCAGGCCGCGGAGGTTAACCGGGCTGGCGTTGGGCGTGAAACCGCCGGCAGCGTTGAAGTCGTTCTGGACGCTGCCGGTGTTCTGGCTCAGCGTGTCGATCGCTTCGGCGACCGTATTGAAGCCTTCCTGCTTGATCTGCTCGGCCGTGATGACGGTGACCGGTGACGGTCCCTCGATCTCTGCGCGCTTGATGCGCGAGCCGACGACCTGCACCTTCCCGAGGTTGGTCGTTTCGGCTTCTGCAGTCGAGCCGCTGGTGGTAGCGTCCTGGGCCAGTGCCGCGCCCGGGATCAGCAACGCGGCGACAAGAGCCGCACCAAGCGGATTGCGCCGGAGCGCTTTCGCGTTTCCGTAGTTCATGTCGGTGAATCCCCTAGAAATCCGTACGTGTAAGCGGCTTTCAATAGGACCGTTCCCATCGGCCCCAGCCGCGCAATAGCGTCCGTGCGACCCGACATTAACACGGAATTAATGTGATGCGCATACCACGAAATTATTTCCGGCGCGTGATGGGATCGTCACGGTGATGACGCGTCATTCAGGTTGCCGGCGAGGCGCCTCGGGGTGAGACAATGGCGGTTTCCCCGCCGCGCGAATCGATGCAAGTGACTGAATCCCATCAGAATTACGCCAGGCCGCGCACGCACGCCGTGCAGGGGGYGCTGTCGCCCCACCCGCGCGTTCGCAATGTGATTGCGGTCGGTTCAGGGAAGGGAGGGGTGGGCAAGTCCACCACGTCGGTGAACCTGGCGCTGGCGTTGGCGGCCGAGGGTGCCCGGGTGGGGGTGCTGGATGCCGACGTCTATGGACCGAGCGTGCCGGCGATGCTGGGGCTCGCGGGGCGGCCGGACAGCCCTGACAACAAGTCGATCGAACCCATGCGGGCGTTCGGGGTGGAGGCCATGTCCATCGGCCTGCTGGTCGACCAGGACACGCCGATGATCTGGCGTGGCCCCATGGCCACGTCTGCGCTGATGCAGCTGTTCAACGACACGCTGTGGGGTGATCTGGACTACCTGCTGATCGACCTGCCGCCGGGTACCGGCGACATCCAGCTGACCCTGGCGCAGAAGATCCCGGTGGCCGGGGCGGTCATCGTCACCACGCCGCAGGACATCGCCACGCTGGATGCCAAGAAAGCGTTGAAGATGTTCGAGAAAGTCGAGGTGCCGGTGCTGGGCATCGTCGAGAACATGGCCGTCCATACCTGCTCCAACTGCGGCCACGTGGAGCACCTGTTCGGGCAGGGCGGTGGCGAACGGATGGCGGCGCAGTACGGCGTGCCGCTGCTGGGTTCGCTGCCGCTGGACATCGCCATTCGCGAGCAGGGCGATGCCGGCCAGCCGGTCGTGGTCGCCGCGCCCGATTCGGCGGTTACGCAGGCCTACCGGCAGACGGCGAGGGTCATGGCGGCGACGCTGGCGCAGCGTCCGCGCGCGCCGTTGTCCATCCTCTCGTCGCTGGTCTAGCGGCCGGCGAAGACGGCGGGCCGGGGCCCGCCCTACAATTCCCCGTCCGCCGCG
Source organism: Pseudoxanthomonas sp. LjRoot204_2 (assembly GCF_056175765.1). Taxonomy (NCBI): domain Bacteria; kingdom Pseudomonadati; phylum Pseudomonadota; class Gammaproteobacteria; order Lysobacterales; family Lysobacteraceae; genus Pseudoxanthomonas; species Pseudoxanthomonas sp. LjRoot204_2. The sequence continues at coordinate 4,990 of NZ_JBGFFG010000197.1, forward strand.
CGCCGTCCGCGTGGCCTTCGCCCCACACACCAGGATTTGCATGAGCATCAAGAGCGACCGTTGGATCCGCCGCATGGCCGAGCAGCAGGGCATGATCGAGCCGTTCGAGCCGGGGCAGGTGAAGTTCGCCAACAAGAGCGGGGCCGACGGCGAGCGCATCGTCAGCTACGGCACGTCCAGTTATGGCTATGACGTGCGCTGCTCACGCGAGTTCAAGGTGTTCACCAACATCAACTCCACGATCGTCGACCCCAAGCACTTCGATCCGAAAAGTTTCGTGGACATCGAAGCGGATGAATGCATCATCCCGCCGAACAGCTTCGCGCTGGCGCGCACGGTGGAGTTCTTCCGCATCCCGCGCGACACGCTGGTGGTCTGCCTCGGCAAGAGTACCTATGCGCGCTGCGGCATCATCGTCAACGTGACCCCGCTGGAGCCGGAGTGGGAAGGCCATGTGACGCTGGAGTTCAGCAACACCACGCCGCTGCCGGCGCGCATCTACGCGAACGAAGGCGTCGCGCAGATGCTGTTCTTCCAGTCCGATGCCGACGACGTCTGCGAGACCAGCTACAAGGATCGCGGCGGCAAGTACCAGGGCCAGACCGGCGTGACGCTGCCGCGGACCTGAGGCGGTTGCGCGCTCAGCCCAGACACCGGCGCCACGCGTCTATCCGTTCTGCCAGTGCGGCAGGACCATGCCGGACCGGGGCGCCGTTGCCCCAGACCGGTCCGGGCCATGCCGCGTCGCCCTCGTGCCTGCCGACCAGATGCACATGCAGTTGTCGGACGATGTTGCCAAGGGCGCCGATGTTGAGCTTCTCCACGCCCGGCTGCGCGCGGATCAGCTGGCCGGCTTGGTTGATCTCCGCCAACAGCAGGCGTTGCTGGCCGCCCTCCAGTTCCAGCCATTCGCTGACCCCGTTCACGCGAGGCACCAGGACCAGCCACGGGTAGCGCGTGTCGTCCATCAGCCGTACCTGCGACAGCGGGYCGTCGGCGACGAAGGCGCTGTCGGCCRCCAGGCGTGGGTCCAGGAGGAAATCGCTCATGCCAGGTTCCTTGCGAGGAAATCGAGCGTGCGTTCGCGTGCCAGGCGCGCACTCGACGGATCGTAGTCCGCGCGCAGGTCGCAGTTGAAGCCATGCCCCGCGGGGTATGTGAAAACGTCCATCTGGGGAAGCAGGTCGCGGTGCTGCTGCACCAGCTTCGGCGGTATTGAGGCATCCTGCTCGCCGAAGTGGAACATCACCGGGGCCAGCGGTGTCTCGGAGAGGAAGGGCGCGTTGCGTGCCCCGTAGTAACTC
>NZ_JBGFFG010000198.1:0-6228 GCF_056175765.1 Pseudoxanthomonas sp. LjRoot204_2
GTGGGTGACGCCGTCGTAGTCGTCGCCGTGCGTGACCAGCAGCCTGCGCCCATCGAGCGTGGTGTGGATCGCGCGGCGCCGCACCTGCATGGCGGGCAGCATCAGGCCGCAGAATCGGCGGATCGGCCTGTCGTGGTTGCCGGGCACGTAGACGAGTTCGGTCCCGTTGCGTGCCAGCGCGTGCAGCGCCTCAACCACGCGGTTGTGGGCCGCATCCCAGGACGCGCGGCGCTGTGCCATCCACCACAGGTCGACGATGTCGCCGACCAGATAAAGCCGCCGGCAACGCAATCCTGCGAGGAAATCGGCGAACTCCGCCGCGTGGCAGTGCTTGGAGCCGAGATGCACGTCGGAGACGAAGACCGCGCGCCGCATCGCAGGTGGCGCGGCCCGCGAACTCATGCTGCCGTTTCCATCGGACGCCACGCCTCGCCCAGATAGCGATCGCGCTTCTTCGGCCGGATGCGGTGCAGGTCCACCTCGATCAGGCCATCGATCGAATCGCTGAAATCCGGGTCCACCCCGAAAGCCAGGAAACGCGCACCCCCCGGCTCGCACAGCTCGGTGTACTGCTTGTAGAGCATCGGGATGGTTGCGCCCAGCGTGTCGAGGTTGGTCTTCAGCACACGGTAGGCCGTATCGGCGTCCAGCGCGTCGAAACGCGGCGGCGTGGCGGTATAGCGGAACGGATGGCGCGATCGCGCCTCGCCGTTCGCGTCGCCGTAGTAGTGCGCGTAGTACGCCACGATCTGTTCGCGCGCGTGCAGCGGCAGGGCGGCGCTCATCGACACCGCACCGAACAGGTAGCGCACCCGCGGATGCCGGCGCAGGTAGGCGCCGATGCCCTGCCACAGGTAGTCGATGCTGCGGCTGCCCCAGTAGTCGGGCACCACGAAGCTGCGGCCCAGCTCCATGCCAGAGGCCAGGCGTGGCAGCGCGTCGTCGGCATAGTCGAACAGCGTGGCGGTATAGAGGCCCTTCAGTCCCTGCGCCGCCAGCACGGGCGCGCCGCGCGCGATCCGATAGGCACCGGCGATCTTCCTGTGGGCGGCATCCCACAGCACGATGTGTTCGTACCAGGTGTCGAACGCATCCACGTCCAGGCGCTTGCCGGTGCCCTCGCCCACCGCGCGGAACGTCAGTTCGCGCAGCCGGCCGATCTCGCGCAGCAGCGGCGAACCACCGGCCAGCCGGCCGACGCAGATGCGCTTTCCGTCCGTCGTCTGCCCCAGCACGTCGAGGGTGGCGATGCAGGCCTCGAGCGTGTCCGGCGCCAGGGCATCGAGCAGCGGCTCCGGCGCATCGCTGCACTCGTTCGTTCCGGGCCGCGTCCGCCGGCCGAGCGCGTAGAGTGCCGCACGCACGCGCGCGATCGCGACGGCTGCATCGCCGTCGGTATCGATCCGCATCGGCTGGCCGACATGCAGCTGCAGGCGCCGCTGGCTGCGGCGGAACATCTCGCGCGCCAGCAACGCCGTACCCGCCGGCTTGAACAGCGCAGAGGCCCCATAGAAGAGCGGCGAGTTGCGTGCCTGCACACGGATCGGCAGCACCGGCGCACCGGTCGCACGCGCGAAACGCAGGAAGCCGCGGCGCCAGCGGGTGTCGCGCACGCCGCGCGGACCCAGGCGCGACACCTCACCGGCCGGAAAGACGATGACGCATTGTTCGGCCGCCAGCGCCTGCTCCACGGCGCGCACGCTCTCGCCACTGGGCTTCCCGCCGAGAATCCGCACCGGCAGCAGCAGACCGGCGATGTGGGCGATGCCGGACAGGACATCGTTCGCCACGATCTTCACGTCACGGCGCACGCGACCGACGAGTTGCAGCAGCGCCAGCGCATCCAGCGCGCCGGAAGGATGGTTGGCCACGATCAGCAGCCGTCCCTGCGCCGGGATGCGCTGCTCGCCGGCCGCATCCACTGTCGGGCGCAGGTTGAGGTGATCGATCGCGGCATCGATGAAGTCGAGCCCTTGCAGGTGGCCGTGGTCCGCAAGGAATGCATAGGCCTGGTCGAGCTTCGACCAGCGCCCGAGTGTGCGCAGCAGCGGCTGGGTCAGCCGGGCGCGGCGACCGCGGAACCAGTGGGGATAGCGTTCGGCGATCTGGCGTTCCAGCGGATGCATGGCGGGACCGGCGGCGGGGTTTCGCCGCGCAGCCTGCACCTGGCCTGCGACAGTGCGGTTGCGGTTTTCTGGCAATCCGGTGACAGGTGCGCTTGATGCCCGCTTAACCCCGGCGGACCCTGAACGGCGCAGAATGCACGCACCGCCCCCGGCGTGTATCATGCGCGCCCATCTTTTCATCCGAATCAAAGGATATAAGCCTGATGTCCAGCTACCTGTTCACCTCCGAATCGGTCTCCGAAGGCCATCCGGACAAGATCGCAGACCAGATTTCCGACGCCGTGCTGGACGCCATCCTGGCCCAGGACAAGCGCGCGCGCGTGGCCTGCGAGACGCTGGTGAAGACGGGCGCCGCCATCGTGGCCGGCGAAGTCACCACCAGCGCGTGGGTCGACATCGAGTCGCTGGCGCGCAAGGTCATCAATGACATCGGCTACGACAATTCGGACGTCGGCTTCGACGGCCACACCTGCGCCATCATCAACATGCTCGGCAAGCAGTCGCCCGACATCAACCAGGGCGTCGACCGCAAGAAGCCGGAAGAACAGGGTGCGGGCGACCAGGGCCTGATGTTCGGCTACGCCTGCAACGAGGCGCCGGAATTCATGCCCGCCCCRCTGTACTACAGCCACCGCCTGGTGGAACAGCAGGCCAAGGTGCGCAAGAAGGRCAAGCTGAAGTGGCTGCGCCCCGACGCCAAGTCGCAGGTCACCCTGCGCTACGACGGCAACACCGTCCTGGGCCTGGACGCCGTGGTGCTGTCGACCCAGCACGACCCGGACATCAAGCAGAAGGACCTGATCGAGGCCGTGCGCGCCGAGATCCTGGTGCCCGTGCTGCCGAAGAAGTGGCTGGACGCGCTGCCGAAGAACAAGGTGCACATCAACCCGACCGGCAAGTTCGTCATCGGTGGCCCGGTGGGCGACTGCGGCCTGACCGGCCGCAAGATCATCGTCGACAGCTACGGCGGCATGGCCCGCCATGGCGGCGGCGCGTTCTCGGGCAAGGATCCGTCGAAGGTCGACCGCTCGGCGGCCTACGCCGCGCGCTACGTGGCCAAGAACATCGTGGCCGCCGGCCTGGCCGACAAGTGCGAAGTGCAGGTCTCCTACGCCATCGGCGTGGCCGAGCCGACCTCGATCTCGGTCACCACCTTCGGCACCGGCAAGGTCGGCGACGACGTGATCGAGAAGCTGATCCGCAAGCACTTCGACCTGCGCCCGTACGGCATCACCCGGATGCTCGACCTCGAGCACCCGATCTACCAGCCGACCGCCAGCTACGGCCACTTCGGTCGCAAGCCGCGCGAGATCAGCTACGTGGACGCCGCCGGCAAGAAGCACACCGCGACCGCCTTCTCGTGGGAGAAGACCGACCGCGCCGAAGCGCTGCGCAAGGACGCCAAGCTGAAGTGACGACCCGGCGCGCCTGCGTTCGCAGGCGCCTTTGCCGGGCCGTCATCCCTGCTAACACAGGGATTCAGCGCCTCCGCCTCGAAGAACGGGCCGCGAAAGCGGCCCGTTCTTTCTTTCACCAGGCGTGAAGCGGAGCAAGCTCCGCTCTACGACACGGGTGACCATCACAGGGCGTGTCGGGATCGGTTAGCCTGCGCGCCTCACCCCCAGGAGGCGCGCCATGGAATCGCTCAAAAGCCACCAGCTCACCATGACGGTGCTGATGACGCCGGACATGGCCAACTTCTCCGGCAAGGTCCACGGCGGCGCGATCCTCAAGCTGCTCGACCAGGTGGCGTACGCGTGTGGCAGCCGCTACGCCGGCAAGTACGTGGTCACCCTGTCGGTGGACCAGGTGATGTTCCGCCAGGCCATCAACGTGGGCGAACTGGTGACGTTCCTCGCTTCGGTCAACCACACCGGTACGTCGTCGATGGAAATCGGCATCAAGGTCGTCGCCGAGGACATCCGCAAACAGAGCGTGCGCCACGCCAACAGCTGCTTTTTCACGATGGTGGCGGTGGACGACGACGGCCGGACCACCCCGGTCCCGCCACTGGCGCCGTCCACGCCGGACGAGATCCGCCGCTTCGCCGCCGCGCGCCTGCGCCGCCAGTTGCGCGAGGAAATGGAACGCCGGCACGCCGAACTGGGCAGCCGGGCCATCGAAACCGCCTGACCGGCGGCCGCCGGCAGGGCGCGCCGGCTACAATACACACATGTCCCTGATGCAATTCCAGCGGGTCGACTTCAGCGTCGGCGGGCCGCTTCTCCTCGAACACGTCGACCTGTCCATCGAACCCGGCGAGCGCGTCTGCATCGTCGGCCGCAACGGCATGGGCAAATCCACCCTGATGCGCCTGATGGCCAGCGAGCTGAAGCCGGACGACGGCGAGATCCGCGTGCAGAACGGCGTGGTGGTCGCGCGCATGGCTCAGGAAGTGCCGCAGGATACGCAGGGCACCGTGTTTGACGTGGTCGCCGAGGGCCTGGGCGACCTGGGCCAGCTGCTGGCGCGCTACCACCATGCACTCCACGACGGCGACATGGAGGCGATGGGTGAAGCCCAGGCGCTGATAGAGGCGCGCAATGGCTGGGACCTGGACTTGCGCGTGCAGCAGGTGCTGACACGGCTGGAGCTGCCGGAGGAGACCGACTTCGCGGCGCTCTCCGGTGGCATGAAGCGCCGCGTGCTGCTGGCGCAGGCCCTGGTCCGCAACCCCGACATCCTGCTGCTGGACGAGCCCACCAACCACCTCGACATCGAGGCGATCGCCTGGCTGGAAGGCTTCCTGAAGTCGTTTGGTGGCAGCATCGTCTTCGTCACCCACGACCGCAGCTTCCTGCGCTCGCTGGCCACCCGCATCCTCGAAATCGACCGCGGCCAGCTGACCAGTTGGCCGGGTGACTACGACAACTACCTGCGCCGCCGCGAAGAACGCCTGCACGCCGAGGCGCAGGAGAACGCGCGCTTCGACAAGCTGCTGGCGCAGGAAGAGGTCTGGATCCGACAGGGCATCAAGGCCCGCCGCACGCGCAACGAAGGCCGCGTCACCGCACTGAAGGCGATGCGCCGCGAGCGCGCCCAGCGCCGCGAGCTGTCCGGCAACGTGAGGATGGAGGCCGCGGCGGCGCAGTCGTCGGGCAAGAAGGTCATCGAGGCCAAGCACATCACCCAGGCCTACGACGGTCGCGTGCTGCTGGACGACGTGTCCGCGACGATCATGCGCGGCGATCGCGTGGGCATCATCGGCCCCAACGGCGCGGGCAAGTCGACCCTGYTGAAGATCCTGCTGGGCGAACTCGCGCCGCAGCAGGGCGAAGTGAAGCTGGGCACCGGCCTGCAGATCGCGTACTTCGACCAGCACCGCAGCCAGCTGGACGACTCCCGCACGACGCTGGAGAACGTCGCCGAGGGCAGCGACTTCGTCGAGATCAATGGCAGTCGCAAGCACGTCATCGGCTACCTGCAGGATTTCCTGTTCTCGCCTGAACGCGCGCGTGCGCCGATCACCCGCCTGTCCGGCGGTGAGCGCAACCGGCTGCTGCTGGCCAAGCTGTTCGCACAACCCTCCAACCTGCTGGTGATGGACGAACCGACCAACGACCTGGACGTCGAGACGCTGGAGCTGCTGGAAGAGCTGCTGCTCGACTACAAGGGCACGCTGCTGCTAGTCAGCCACGATCGCGACTTCCTCGACAACGTGGTCACCAGTACCCTGGTGCTGGAGGGCGAAGGACGACTGGGGGATTACGTCRGCGGTTACTCGGACTGGTTGCGCCAGCGCCGCGCGCCCGGCGCGACCGCCACGGCATCCGTACCGGTCAAACCCGCACTGTCGAAACAGCCCGAACCCGTGGCCGCCAAGCGCAAGCTGAGCTTCAAGGAAGCGCGCGAGCTGGAACAGCTGCCGGCGCGCATCGAAGCCCTGGAAACCGACATCGCCGCACGCACCGCCGCGATGAACGATGCGGCCTACTACCAGCAAGCGCCGGCCGACCTGCAGCGCGCGAACGATGAACTTGCCGCCCGACAGGCTGAGCTGGACCTCGCCTACCAGCGCTGGTCGGAGCTGGATGGCTGAAGCGCAATGATGCCGATGTGGGAGCGACGTGAGTCGCGATGGCACGCCAGTAACGCCTCATCG
>NZ_JBGFFG010000199.1:0-10480 GCF_056175765.1 Pseudoxanthomonas sp. LjRoot204_2
CCTTCAGACTGGCCGCGGCGAAGACAGTGAGGCCTGCGTCGTCCTGCGCGCGCGCGACCGGCGGCACCAGCAAAGCGACGATCAGCAAGAGGGCCGAGAAGTGGCGGAGCAACGAAGGAAGCTTCATGCGGACGACTCCTCTGGGGGATGCCACGAGCGTATCGAGGGCGGGGAGGGGGCTGCCGGCGTCAGCGGCCACCCAGCGCCTTGTTCAGCACCGCCGCCAGCGCCACGCCGCCAGCGCGCAACTGGCGTTCGGCGATCGGCAGATGCGTATCGACATACGCCTGTTCCAGCTTCGCGCGACGCGGATAGAAGCCCGGCTGGGTGACCACCCGGCATGACTGCTCTGCCCAGGTGGCGGCAGGCGGGGGCAGGGTCATGGCGGCGAGCGCGGGGCGCGGCAGGGTACGCAGGTGCTGCAGATAGGCCTGCTCGCTGCGCCCGGTGGATACCAGCATGCGGCTGTCCCACAGCGTGTGCATGTTCGTGCCCCGCCCGTTCCAGTTGATCTGCGCGTCGTTGCCACCCTTGTCGCGCGCATATCCGGCATGCAGGGGCTGGTGGGCGTCGCCGACGAAATGCACGACGAACTTCAACGCCTGCAATCGTTCGGCGCGTGTCCGCCGCGTGTCGGCCAGAATCGCGGTCTGTTTGCGGATCGCTTCGATCACGCAGTTGCCATCCGGACAGTCACGTCTCTGCAGATAGACGCAGTCGTGTTCGCCGATGTTGACGAAGTGCCAGTTCGCGGTCTGGCGGCCGAGCACGGGATCGTTCTTGCGCAGGTCGTCTGCCCAGCCTGCGATACCGGCCAGTGTGGGATCGGCTTCGCCCGTCAGCAGGGCGTCGATCTGCAGGCGTGTCACGGGGGTCAGGTCGTCCCAGGCGAGCAATGCGACCAGGCGATGCCCCAGCAGGCCCCATGCCTGCGCGGGGACCGGTAGCAGCGCAAGTGCACAGGCACTGGCGAGGGCGAGCACGAAGAGGAAGGGACGGACCATGCCGGTACTYTAACCGACACGGGCCGTCCCCATTGCGCGTTGGCGACGTTATGCAGTGCTCAGAACGTCAGGACATAAGCCACGCCGTACACCAGCGGGTCGATGTTCGCGGTACCCAGCTTGGCGCCATCCACCTTGACCTCGGTATCGATGTCGATCCAGCGCGCATCCACGCGCACGGCGCCGCGCTCGCTCACCTTGATGTCGATGCCCGCATGCGCGGCCAGGCCCCAGGAATCGTCCAGCTTCAGATCGGTGCCTTCCAGCGCGCCCTGGGTGTCTTCGCTGAAGAACGTGGTGTAGTTCAGGCCGGCGCCGAGGAAGGGCGAGACCTTGCCCTTGCTGTTGAAGTGGTACTGCAGCGAGAAAGTCGGCGGCAGGTGCTTGGTGCTGCCCACGGTGCCGACGCCGTCGATGGCGATGTCGTGCTTGAACGGCAGCGCGGCCAGCACTTCCAGGCCCAGGTTGTCGCGCAGGAAGTACTCGAAGGTGATGGTCGGCTTGACGTCGCTGTCGATGTCGAGCGGCAGCGTCCCCCCGGCCAGGGTGCCGTTGTCGGACTTCGGGTTCACCTGGTGTGCGCCGACGCCCAGGGTCCAGTCGCCCTTGGACTGGGCGAAGGCGGGCACGGCGGCGCCGAAGGCGAGGGCGATGGCAATCGGGATCAGGGTCTTTTTCATGAGGGAGACGCTCGTTGGAATGTGGCGCCAGTCTCTGCCCGCCGTTTCCCTGCCGCCTTGATCCTGATCAATACCCGTACGGACGTGCCGAGAGGGCGGCCTGTTAGAATGACGGCCCCCGTCAACCCCGCCGCGCCGCGCGCGTGGCCGCAGGAGTCCTGAGCAATGTCGATCAAGGTGGGTATCAACGGCTTCGGCCGCATCGGGCGCAACGTGCTGCGTTCCGCCGTGCAGAACTTCGGCAGCGACATCGAGATCGTCGCCATCAACGATCTGCTGGAGCCGGACTACCTGGCGTACATGCTGCAGTACGACTCCGTGCACGGTCGGTTCGACGGCGACGTGAAGGTCGAGGACGGCGCGCTGTTCGTCAACGGCAAGAAGATCCGCCTGACACAGGAGCGCGATCCGGCCAACCTGAAGTGGGACGACGTCGGTGCAGAGGTCGTCATCGAGTCCACCGGCCTGTTCCTCGACAAGGCCACTGCGCAGAAGCACCTCGATGCCGGCGCGAAGAAGGTCATCCTGTCGGCCCCGTCGAAGGACGACACGCCGATGTTCGTCTATGGCGTCAACGACAAGACCTACAACGGCGAAGCGATCATCTCCAACGCGTCGTGCACGACCAACTGCCTGGCGCCGATCGCCAAGGTGCTGCACGACAAGTGGGGCATCAAGCGCGGCCTGATGACCACCGTGCACGCGGCGACCGCGACGCAGAAGACCGTCGACGGCCCGAGCAACAAGGACTGGCGCGGTGGCCGCGGCATCCTCGAGAACATCATTCCGTCCAGCACCGGCGCGGCGAAGGCCGTCGGCGTGGTGATCCCGTCGCTCAACAAGAAGCTCACCGGCATGTCGTTCCGCGTGCCGACCAGCGACGTGTCGGTGGTCGACCTGACCGCCGAACTCGAGAACCCGGCCACGTACGAAGAGATCAAGGCCGAGATGAAGGCGCAGAGCCAGGGAGCGCTGAAGGGCATCCTGGGCTACACCGAGGACAAGGTGGTCGCCACCGATTTCCGCGGCGACACCCGCACGTCGATCTTCGACGCCGAGGCCGGCATTGCGCTGGACCCGACCTTCGTCAAGATCGTCAGCTGGTACGACAACGAGTGGGGCTACTCCAACAAGTGCCTGGAAATGGTCCGCGTGGTCGCCGGCAAGTAAGCCCCGTCACCGGGACTTGAAGCACGGGCGCCTCGGGGCGCCCGTGTCGTTTCCAGGTATCGCCAAGCAATACCCGGTGCGCCGTACGCGGCCACCCGCGGATCGGAATCTTGCAAATCCCCGGGCCATGCCCGAGGCTGCGGACGCGGCTGCACGGACGGCCGGAGGACGCGGCATTCCGCGTCCTTGCACCGGAAACACGCACAGGCGAGGTCGGGGAATGGATGACGTGGTCGGGTTGTTGGTCCTGGCGGGGCTGGCCGTGTTGGCCATGCCGGTCCTGCTCATCGTCGCGTTGGTGTCGGTCGGCGGCCTGAAGCGCCGCGTCGCGGCGCTGGAGGCACAGGTCACGCAGCTGCGTGCCGCACGCGCTGCCGATGCCTCGCCTGCGCCTGCGCGCACGGTCGCCGCGCCTGCGTCAACTTCCGTGGATGACGGTCCCACCCTGTCGGACCTGATGCGCGACGCCGCGCCGGTCGCACCGCCGCGGCCGGCGCCCGAACCCGCCTCACCCCCTCCGAGCCGCCCCGCCGGACCGCCACCGATCCCCCCGGCCACCGCGCCGGCATCCCCGTCCGCTGCATCGCCGATGCCGCCGCGTCCGCCGCGTGCCGACGCGCCCTCGCGACCGGCCACCCCGGACGTGGTCAGCGTGGCGCTGCGCGCGGTGCAACGCTGGTTCACGGTGGGCAACGTGCCGGTGAAGATCGGTGTGCTGGTGCTGTTCGCCGGCGTGGCCGCGTTGTTGAAATACGGCGCCGACCAGGGTTGGTTCTCGCTGCCGCCCGAATTGCGCCTCGCCGGCATTGCCGCTGCGGCAATGGGGGCGCTCGTGTTCGCCTGGCGCAAGCGCGAAAGCAACCGCACGTTCGCGCTGAGCCTGCAAGGCGGCGCCATCGGCGTGCTGCTGCTGGTGGTGTTCGCTGCGTTCAAGATCTTCGGCGTGATGCCGGCGGGTGCCGCCTTCGCGCTCAGCATCGTGCTGGTGGCCGGCGCCGGCATGCTGGCGGTGCTGCAGGATGCCAGGTCGTTGGCCGTGTTCGCGCTGCTGGCCGGCTTCCTCGCGCCGATCTGGTTGTCCACCGGCAGCGGCAACCATGTCGCCCTGTTCTCGTACTACGCCGTGCTCAACGCGGCCATCGTCGGCATCGCCTGGTACAAGTCCTGGCGGCTGCTCAACCTGCTGGGATTCGTCTTCACCTTCGGTATCGGGACGGCCTGGGGCGTGTTCGATTACGCGCCGGAGAAATACGGCACCGCGCAACCGTTCCTGGCGCTGTTCTTCGTGTTCTACCTGCTCATCCCGCTGTTGTTCGCGCGCCGCCAGCCGGCCGGCCGTCGGGACTTCATCGATGGCTGCCTGGTGTTCGGCATGCCGCTGGTGGCTTTCTCGCTGCAGGCCGGCCTGATGCAGGGCGGCACGTTCGACGACAGCCGCCTGCCGCTGGCGTTCTGCGCGCTGGGGCTGGGCATGCTATACGCCGGGCTGTCGTGGCGGCTGCGGCATCGCGACGGTTACGACGTGCTGGCGCAGTCTTACGCGCTGCTTGCGGTCGGCTTCGCCACGTTGGCCGTGCCGCTGGCGTTGTCGGCAGAGGCGACGGCGTGCGTGTTCGCACTGGAGGGCGCGGCGTTGGCGTGGCTGGGCCTCCGTCAGTCGCGGCTGCTGCCACAGCTGACTGGCGCCGGGCTGCAGATGGCGGCGGCGGTGGCGTTCCTGATCGCGCAGTCCGACGTGACCGCGTGGCGCGATCCGCACGCGACGGCACCGATGTTCGCCAATGCCGCGTTCATGAGCGCGCTGTTGATCGCCGTCGGCGGATTCGCCAGTGCGTGGGCGTATCGCGGACTCGCAGCCTGATGTGCCTGCGCGACAGYGCGCACCGGTTGGCCGGTGCGGCGCAGTTCGTGTGGTGGCTGGTGTGGCCGCTGGTAGGCAGCCTGCTGCTGGCATGGTTGCCGGGACATCTGCAGGGCATGGGCGGCGGCTGGCAGGCCGGCCTCGTGGCGCTGCCGTGGCTGGTCGTCGTGGCGCTGGCGTTGTTCCGCTGGGGCTGGCTGGCGGCGCCGCTGGGCGAGCGCTTCGATGGCTGGCGCACGCCGCTCTTGGGCGTGCTGTTTGCCGCGCTGGGCCTGTGGTGGCTGGTGTCGCTGTTCCTGCCGGGTGGCGCGCGGCCGCTGCCGTGGATGCCGGTGCTGAATCCTATGGAACTGGCGCAGCTCGCCGCGCTGGTCCTGCTGTTGCGCTGGTGGATGCCGGCCACGCGCGTCCTGCCCCCGTCACGCATCGTGCTGCTGTCGTCGCTGGCCTTTGTCTGGATCACGTCCGTCGTGCTGCATGCCGTGCACCACTGGGGCGGCGTGCCGTGGAGCGAGGGCCTGGTGTCCGGGAGCCTGGCGCAGACCAGCCTGACCATCACGTGGAGCGTGCTGGGCGTGCTGGGCTGGGTGATCGGCTCGCGGCGCGGCCAGCGCATGCTGTGGCTGGGCGGTGCCGTGCTGATGGGCGTGGTGCTGGTCAAACTGATGACGATCGACCGGCAGCACCTGGGCAACCTGCTCGGCATCGGATCCTTCATCGGCTATGGCTTGCTGTGCACGGTCGTGGGATATCTGGCGCCGGCCCCGCCGCGCCGCATCGACAACGAGGAAGCCTCCGCATGAAGAAGTTCCTGCTCGCGCTCTGCCTGCTGCCGGCGATCGCCGCTGCGCAAGCGCCTGCGCCGTATGCGAAGCGATGGCCGCTGGTGCTGTCGGCCGAGCAGGCCGGCGCGTATCGGGTGGTGCTGGATCGCGGGGTCTATGCCACCACGGCATGGCCCGACCTGCGCGACATCGACGTACTGGATGCGCGCGGCAAGCCAGTGGCCGCGGCCCTGTTCGGGCCGGAGCAACCGACGGCGTTGCCTGCGCGACGCATCGTGGTGCCGTGGTTCCCGCTGCCCGAAACGGAACAGGGGACGGAGGCGTCGTCGCGCGTTTCGGCGCAGTTCGGCGAGAACGGGCGCATCGTCCGCATCGAGGCCGAGAGCGGCAGCCCCGGCACCAGCCGACCGGCGCGCGCCTTCCTGGTCGACCTCAGCGGCATCCGCGACAACGCAGAAGCGCTGGAATTCAGTTGGGACGCCGGTACGCCGCGCGAGTCCCGCTATCGCGTGGAAGGCAGCCAGGACCTGCAGACCTGGGACGTGGTGCAGGACCGGGTGACGCTGGTGGAACTGCAGCGCGGCCCGCAGCGCCTGCTGCGCGACGAGGCGCCGATCCGCAGCGGACTGCGCTATGTCCGTTTCGTGCCGCTCGATGCCTCGCCGGCGTTGCCGATCCGGGAAGTGCGCGTGCGACTGGACGCTGCCCACCAGCGGCAGGTCGTGGAATGGTCGGAACGGACCGGGCGTCGTGTATCGGAACAGGGCGTCGACGCGTTCACTTACGAAACCGACGGTCGCTATCCCGTCGCGTTGGCCGATCTGGCGATGGACGACTACGCGGTCGGGGAGTGGACGCTGGAAAGCCGGGATGCGCTGGATGCGCCGTGGCGCCTGCGCGCGGGTCCCTGGGTGGCCTACCGCGTGGCGGGCGATCGACCCAGCGCGTCACCGCCGCAGCCGTTGTCCAGCGGTCCGGCGCGCGACCGCTATTGGCGACTGCGCAACCGGGGCGCATTGCCGGACCAGGCGCCGACGTTGCGGCTGGGCTATCGGCCGGAGGTGGTGGTCTTCCTGGCGCAGGGGACGCCGCCTTACGCCCTGGTGGCGGGCAGCGCGAGCGCCCGCCGCGCGACCGTGCCGATGCCGGAACTGGTGGACGCGCTGCGCCGTGACCGTGGCGAGGATTGGCAGCCCGCACCCGCCTATCTGTCGCCGTCATCGGCGCTCGCAGGCGACGCCGCCCTGGTGCCGCCGCCGACGCCGCGCGACTGGAAGACCTGGCTGCTGTGGGGCCTGCTGGTGCTCGGCGCCGCATTGGTCGCCGCCTTTGCCTTCAGCTTGCTGCGCGCGCGTCCCCCGGCCTGAGTCGCGCGGGTTTGCGGCAGGAAAGGGCAGGCCGGACAATACGTGTCTCTCCCGTTGCCAGGACTTCCCATGCCCATCGTCCGCATGACCGACCTCGACCTCGCCGGCAAGCGCGTGTTGATCCGCCAGGATCTGAACGTGCCCATCGACGGTGGACGCATCACGTCCGAGCAGCGCATCACCGCGTCGCTGCCTACGTTGAAGCTGGCGCTGCAGAAGGGCGCGGCGGTCATGGTCACCTCGCACCTGGGCCGACCGAAGGAAGGCGTCTGGAGCGAGGCCGATTCGCTGGCGCCCGTCGCCGCGCGCCTGTCCGAACTGCTGGGCATCGACGTGCCGCTGGTGAAGGACTGGGTGGATGGCGTGGACGTATCGCCCGGCCGGATCGTCCTGCTCGAGAACTGCCGCATGAATGTCGGTGAGGGCAAGGACGACGAAGCGCTCTCGAAGAAGTACGCCGCGCTCTGCGACGTCTTCGTGATGGACGCGTTCGGTACCGCTCACCGCGCGCAGGCGTCGACGCATGGCGTGATCCGCTTCGCGCCGGTCGCCGCCGGCGGTCCGCTGCTGATGGCGGAACTGGATGCCCTGGACAAGGCGCTGGCGAAGCCGGCGCGCCCGCTGCTGGCCATCGTGGCCGGCAGCAAGGTGTCCACCAAGCTGGAGCTGCTCACCAGCCTGGTCGGCAAGGTCGACCAGCTGATCGTCGGCGGCGGCATCGCCAACACGTTCATCGCGGCGGAAGGCCATGCCGTCGGCAAGTCGCTGTACGAAGCGGACCTGATCGATACCGCGAAGAAGATCGATGCCGACGCGAAGGCGCGCGGTGCCGAGATCCCGCTGCCGACCGACGTGGTGGTCGCCACGGCGTTCGCGGCCGATGCGCCGGCGACGGTGAAGGCCGTCGATGCCGTGGCGGAAGACGAACTGATCCTCGACATCGGCCCGCAGACCGCGCGTCGCTACGCCGAGCTGATCGCGTCGGCCGGGACGGTGGTGTGGAACGGCCCGGTGGGCGTGTTCGAGTTCGACGCGTTCGGCAAGGGCACCGAAACGCTGGCGCGCGCGATCGCGCAGTCGAAGGCGTTCTCGATCGCCGGCGGCGGGGATACGCTCGCGGCGGTGGACAAGTACGGCATCKCCGATGACGTCAGCTACATTTCCACCGGCGGCGGCGCGTTCCTGGAATTCCTGGAAGGCAAAACCCTGCCGGCCGTCGCGGCCCTGGAGGCGCGCGGCCAGTGAGCCGCGCCACCCTGTTCTTCGATCTCGACGGCACGCTGATCGACTCCGCCGTCGGCATCACCCGCTGCATCGCGCATGCGCTGACGCAGCTCGATCACCCGATCYCTTCGGACGCCGAGCTGCGCCAGTGGATCGGGCCCTCGTTGCGCACGAGCTTCCTGCCGCTGCTGGGCGATCCGGCGAAGGTGGAGGCCGCCGTCGACCACTACCGGGAGCGCTTCGAGTCCCACGGCTGGCGGGAGCACCAGGTGTACCCCGGCATCGGCGAGACGATCGAGGCGCTGGATGCGGACGGTCACCGTCTCGCCGTGGTCACGGCGAAGAACGAGCCGCACGCGCGCAAGATCCTGGCGCATCTTCCGTTCGGTCATCGTTTCGAGGACATCATCGGCGCGACCGCGGACGGGCGACTCAGCCACAAGAAGGATCTGATCGGCGAAGCCCTGCGGCGGCTCGCCGTGGCGCCCGATGCATGCTGGATGATCGGTGACCGCCACATGGACATCGACGGCGCGAACCACCACCGGATGCGCAACGTCGGCGTGCTGTGGGGATTCGGTGGCGAAGAGGAGTTGCGCGGGGCAGGCGCGACGCGTCTCGCCGCGACGCCCGGACAATTGCGGGCAGTGCTCGCCTGAGCGGAAACGCATGCGATCAAACGCGCGTTTCATCTTCGCTCTTTTTGCGCACTCGGGTGTGCGTGCGCAGCATCCGGTGCACGTGCAGAGACCAAAAAAATACCAGTCGTGCGATGTCGRCCGCCTACGCGAAACCGCTTGAAAACAGCGCGTTTCCGGCTTCGCGAAGCATGTGCTGCAACCTGTCCCGGGACAGCATCGCGCGTCCACGCACAGCGGCCGATACGGTGCCGTTTCGCTGTGGTAGCGTTTGCGCGATCACAGGGAATCCGCACCATGACCGAACGCCAGCGCCGCACCAAGATCCTCGCCACCCTCGGACCGGCGACCGACCCGCCCGGCGTGCTGGAGGACCTGTTCCGCGCCGGCGTCAACGTGGTGCGACTGAACTTCTCGCACGGCGATCCGTCCGGACAGGCCAAGCGCGCGGCGGCGGTGCGTCTGGCCGCGCAGCGTGTCGGTGCGGAAGTCGGCATCCTGGCCGACCTGCCGGGACCGAAGATCCGCGTCGAGCGCTTCGCCGAAGGCAAGGTGGTGCTGAAGACCGGCGACCGCTTCGACCTGGTGGCCAGCGTCAGCGCGCCTCCCGGCGATACCTCGCAGGTGGGTGTCAGCTACCTGGGCCTGCCGGGCGATGTGGAAGCGGGCGACGTGCTGCTGCTCGACGACGGCCTGATGCAGCTGAAGGTGGTGTCGGTCGAAGGCGAGCGCATCGTCTGCACCGTGCTCAACGACGGCGTGCTGTCCGACCGCAAGGGACTGAACAAGCAGGGCGGCGGCCTGTCGCTGGGCGCGCTGACCGAGCGCGACCGCGAGCTGATCGCCTACGTGGCGGAAAACATCGGCGTGGACTTCATCGCCGTGTCGTTCTGCCGCAATGCAGACGACATGAACGAGGCCCGTCGCATCGCGCGCGAACACGGCTGCGACGCCGCGCTGGTCTCCAAGATCGAGCGCACCGAGGCCATCGAGAACCTAGCCGAGATCGTCGATGCCAGCGACGTGGTGATGGTGGCGCGCGGCGACCTGGGCGTGGAGATCGGCGATGCCGAGCTGCCCGGCCTGCAGAAGAAGATCATCAGGGAGTCGCTGGCACGCAACAAGGTGGTGATCACCGCCACCCAGATGCTGCAGTCGATGGTCGACAGTCCGATTCCCACGCGCGCCGAAGTGCTTGACGTGGCGAATGCCGTCATCGACGGTACCGACGCCGTGATGCTGTCTGCCGAGACCGCGGCCGGCAGCTATCCGGTCCGCGCGGTGGAAGCGATGGCGCGCATCTGCCTCGGCGCCGAGAAACAGTTCGAGATGGACACCGATTTCGAGAAGGCACCGCGCAACCTTGAGCGCGCCGACCAGGCGATCGCGATGGCGACGATGTTCCTCTCCGAGCACATCGGCGTGCGCGCGATCGTGGCGATGACCGAATCCGGCGGCACCGCGCGCTTCCTGTCGCGCTTCCGTTCCAATGCGCCCATCTACGCGTTCTCGCGCCACGACGGCGCCCGCCGCAAGATGGCGATGATCCGCGACGTGTTCCCGATCGCCTTCGACAGCCGCGGCCTGGCGCCGCGCGAGGCCGCGCGCGATGCGATGCGCGTGCTTCACGACCGTGAACTGCTGGCAGAGGGTGATCGCGTCATCTTCACCAGCGGCGACCACATGGAGAAGCACGGCGCCACCAATACGCTGCGCCTGCTGCAGATGGGCGAGCGCGGCAAGGCCGAGGG
>NZ_JBGFFG010000200.1:0-6096 GCF_056175765.1 Pseudoxanthomonas sp. LjRoot204_2
AAGGTCGAGCATAACGTGGCAACGGTGCTCGCCCTCTTCAAGGCGAACAGCGCACTCGCCGACAGCATCCATGCGTCGACGCTGTCCATTTCCCCTGAGCATGCCTTCGAGGAAGGGAAGCAGGTGTTCAAGGGAACCAAGGTGGTCCGCAGGCTACGTGCCACGTTCGTCCGGCTCGATGATGTGCGCGCCGTGTTGTCCGGGGTCGAATCCGGCCCGGAACTGCAGATCACCGGCATCCGTTCGGGATACGCGGCCGCCGCCGGTCTGCGCGCAGAACTCAAGCGCGAAGCCGCACAGCAGTCGCGCCGGTCCGCCGAGGGCCTGGCCTCCGCCTACGGCACGCGCCTTGCCGGTCTCTACACCATTTCCGATGTCGCGCCGAGCTTTGCCTACGGTGTGCAGGCGGGCATGTGGCCTGCGGCAGACGACGACACGGGCGTGACGCCGCCCGCGCCACCCGCGCCGGCGGCGGACATCGGCACCACGGTCGAGGTTACCGGCACCCGGATCGCGCCCGAGACGCTGCAGACCGGCACGATCACGTTCACCGAGAACGTGTACGCCATCTTCCTGATTTCGCCCTGAGTACCGTCCCATGCTGTTGATGATCGACAACTACGACAGCTTCACCTACAACCTCGTGCAATACCTGCAGTCACTGGGTGCCGAGGTGAAGGTGGTGCGCAACGATGCGATGACGGTGGATCAGATCGCCAAGCTCGCGCCCGAGCGCATCGTCATCTCGCCCGGGCCGTGCACGCCGAACGAAGCCGGCGTGTCGCTGGAGGTCATCGAACGGCTGGGTCGGAACACGCCGATCCTCGGTGTCTGCCTCGGCCACCAGAGCCTGGGCCAGGCCTATGGCGGCAATGTCATCCGCGCGGGCCGCATCATGCATGGCAAGACGTCCCGCATCCGCCACGAGGGGAAGGGCGTGTTCGCCGGCCTGCCGGATGCGTACGAGGCCACGCGCTACCACTCGCTGGTGGTGGAGCGCAGGAGCCTGCCCGACGCATTGGAAGTCACGGCATGGACGGAGAACGAAGACGGCAGCTTCGAGGAGATCATGGGCCWGCGGCACCGCGAATTCCCGGTGGAGGGCGTGCAGTTCCACCCCGAGTCGATCCTGACCGAGCACGGCCACGCGTTGCTGAAGAACTTCCTCGAACGATGATGTAGGGCGGGCCTCGGCCCGCCATCGCCACACCGGTGGGCCAAGGCCCACCCTACGGAGCCGACATGCCCCTGACCCCCCAAGAAGCCCTGCAGCGCACGATCGAGCACCGCGAGATCTTCCACGACGAAATGGTCGACCTGATGCGGCAGATCATGCGCGGCGACGTGTCGCCGACGATGAGTGCGGCGATCCTGACCGGCCTGCGCGTGAAGAAGGAAACCGTTGGCGAGATCGCCGGCGCCGCCACCGTCATGCGCGAGTTCTCGCGCACCGTCGAGGTGCCCGACCGCACGCATCTGGTCGACATCGTCGGCACCGGGGGCGACGGCTCGCACACGTTCAACATCTCCACGTGCTCGATGTTCGTGGCATCCGCTGCCGGCGCGCAGATCGCCAAGCACGGCAACCGCAGCGTGTCCTCGAAGTCGGGCAGCGCGGACGTGCTGGAAGCACTGGGCGTCAACATCGAGTTGCAGCCCGACCAGGTCGCACGGTCCATCGTGCAGTCCGGCATCGGCTTCATGTTCGCGCCCATCCACCACCCGGCGATGAAGGTCGTGGCGCCCGTCCGTCGCGAGATGGGCGTGCGCACGATCTTCAACATCCTGGGTCCGCTGACCAATCCGGCCGGCGCGCCGAGCATCCTGATGGGTGTATTCCATCCTGACCTGGTCGGCATCCAGGCGCGCGTGCTGCAGGAGCTCGGCGCCGAACGGGCGCTGGTGGTGTGGGGCCGCGACGGTATGGACGAACTGTCGCTCGGCGCCGGGACACTCGTCGGCGAACTGCGCGATGGGCAGGTACGCGAGTACGAGCTGCACCCCGAGGACTTCGGCATCGCGATGGCCGCGAGCCGCAACCTCCGCGTCGCCGATGCTGTGGAGTCGAAGGCGATGCTGCTGGGGGTGCTCGACAACCGTCCGGGTCCCGCGCGCGAGATCGTGGTGCTGAATGCCGGTGCGGCCCTGTACGTGGCCGGCGTCGCCGAGAGTATCGAAGACGGCATCGCGCGGTCGCGCGACGCCATCGCCAGCGGCAGGGCGCTGGCGCGGCTGCATCAGTTCGTGGCCACAACGCAGGCACTGGGAAAACAGGGAACGCACTGACATGGCCGCCAGCGGATTCGCCAGCCTGCCCAAGCCGCCGTACTACGCGGTGATCTTCTCGTCGCAGCGCAATGCACATGACGATGCAGGATACGGCGCCATGGCCGAGCGCATGGTCGAGCTTGCCGTGCAGCAGCCGGGATTCCTGGGCGTGGAATCCACGCGCGGCGAGGATGGTTTCGGCATCACGGTGGCGTACTGGGAGAGCGAGGACGCGATCCGCGCCTGGCGCCACCATGCCGAACACACCGCGGCACGCGAGCAGGGGCGGCGCGACTGGTACGACCACTTCGAGCTGCGGGTGGCCAAGGTCGAACGCGCCTACGGTTGGGACCGTGCCGAAGCCCCTCYTGAAGCGTAGCGGATGCGACAATGTGCTGTTCCCGGCAAGGGAACCGAACCAGGATTCACATGAGCGACATCCTCACCACCATCCTCGCCCGCAAGGCCGACGAGATCGCCGAACGCAGTGCGCGCGTTCCGTTGGATGACCTGCGGGCGCGCATCGCCGAGGCATCGCCGACGCGCGGCTTTGCCGATGCGCTCCACGCGATGATCGCCCAGGGCGACCCCGCCGTGATCGCCGAAGTGAAGAAGGCCAGCCCGTCGAAGGGCGTGATCCGTCCGGATTTCCGTCCCGCCGACATCGCGGTGAGCTACGAATTCGGTGGCGCGGCCTGCTTGTCCGTGCTGACCGATCAGGACTTCTTCCAGGGTGCCGACGACTATCTGAAACAGGCGCGCGATGCCTGCACCCTGCCGGTGTTGCGCAAGGATTTCACCGTCGACCCGTATCAGGTCTACGAGGCGCGCGTGCTCGGCGCGGATTGCATTCTGCTGATCGTGGCGGCGCTGGACGACGGCGCGCTGGTCGATCTGTCCGGGCTGGCGATGGAGCTGGGCATGGACGTGTTGGTGGAGGTGCACGACATCGATGAGCTGGAGCGTGCGCTGCAGGTGCCTGTCCCGCTGGTCGGCATCAACAACCGCAACCTGCGCACGTTCGAGGTGTCGCTGCAGACCACGCTGGAGATAAAGGATGCGGTGCCGCGGGACCGCCTGCTGGTGACCGAGAGCGGCATCCTGGTGCCGGAGGATGTCGCCACGATGCGCGCCGCCGGCGTGGATGCGTTCCTGGTCGGCGAGACGTTCATGCGCGCGGAAGAGCCCGGCGAGGCGCTGCGTCAGCTATTCTTCGCCGCATGACGGACGCTCGCTATCCGACACCGCGCGCCGAGGCGCCGGTCGTCGTTTTCGATTTCGACCATACGCTGTACGACGGCGATTCCGGCGGCCATCTGGTCAGGTGGCTGATCCAGCGCAATCCGCTGCGCGCGGCGGTGGCGCTGGCGGCATCGGTCGTGCTGGGGCCGATGGTGGCCTTCCTGCCGACGCGCCGTCGCGGGATCTCCGGCTACATCTGGATCGGCACGTTCGGCCTGCATGGTCGGCGCAGCTTCGATGCGCTGATCGACCAGTACGTCGCGAAGCACCGCGAGGAAGTCCAACAGCGCCTGCTGCCGCACGCGCTTGATGTCTTCCGCGACCACCGCGCCCGCGGCGACAACGTGGTGGTGGCGACCGGCGCGCCGCCGGAACTGGCGCGTGCGATCCTGAGTTTCGTCGCCCACGAGGACGTGCCGGTCATCGGTACCGCCGTCGGGCCCCGCTTGGGTGCAGTGGTCGCCACGCGACACTGCCACAACGAAGAGAAGATGCGCATGCTGCGCGAGCGCGGCTACGGTGAGGTCGCGGTGGCGTACTCGGACAGCAGCGCCGACCTGCCGCTTCTGAAAGCGGCACGCGCGCCCGTGGTGGTCAATCCGAAGACCACGCGGGTGGCGATGTTCCGTCGCGTCCTGCCGCCGGGCACGCCCATCCTCAACTGGGGCTGCAAGGACCGCGGCGGTACGGCAGCGTAGCGCAGGCCCTGGCTCGCCATCGGAATCAGGTGGTGATCTGCGCTCAGTGCACAGGCCCGGCGACAACGGCGTACTGCTCGAATGCGCGCGCGAGGTGCATCAGATCCGTTCCGGCGCGTTCCAGTCCTTGACCAGGTCCGCAAGCTCGATCTCCGCGAAATCCTGGTACTCGCCCGCGTCGTAGAAACGGCCATAGCAGCCCTTGCAGCTCTCGAACCAGATGTGCGGCTGCAGCGGATCGACCATGCGGATCAGCGGGCGTTCGCCGACGCAGGCAGGGCAGTCGATCCGGTCGACCTTGTTGTACTGCTCGCCGACGGCCGGGTCGCCGATGTCGATCTCGTCCGCACGATCTTTCAGCGTCTCGTGGTCAACCATCTCGAACCAGAGCCCCCTGCACTGCGTGCAACGATGGACGTGGGCCTGCGGCATGGGGATCAGTTCCATCGCGCTGTGACACTTGGGGCACTGCATGGGGCGGGTCTCGGGCGGGCGAATGGCGGGATTCTACCGCGGACCTCCGCCCGTACCAGCGCTGCCGCCCTCAGATCCGCAGGGGATCGATATCGACCTTGGGAAGCAGCCGTTTGGTGAAGTAACTGTCCTTGTAATAGCGCACCTTGCGGCACAGGATGGGATGGGCGAGACCCTCGTACAGCACGATCTCCTTCTCCGGCCCCATCGCCTTCAGCTCCTGCGGCAGCATCAGCGCGCGCTTCTCCAGTACCTCGTTGTCGGACACGTTGCGTCCCTGCCCATGCGAGCGCGTGCGGGCGCGGCGCTTGATGGTGGTGTAGCCCAGCATTTCCGAATAGTCGTTGGCGTCCTGCTGCTCGCGCGGCGCATAGATGATCTGCAGCGCATGGTTGGTGATGATGGTGCGCGACAGCTCCTTGCCGTACACGGCGTCGAGCTGCGCCATCGACTGGATGATCGGGAGCAGGCGAAGGTTGTAGCCGGCCATGTACGCCACCGCTTTCGCGATGATGTCGACGCGGCCGATGGCGGTGAATTCATCCATCAACAGCAGGCACTGGTGCTTCAGGCTCGGGTCGTTCTGCGGCAGCACCTTGGTGTTGACGTTGATCAGCTGGCTGAAGAAGAGGTTCACGATCAGTCGGCTTTCCGCCAGCTTGTTGGGCTGGATGCCGACGTAGATCGTCATGCGGCGGCGGCGGACGTCATCGAGGCGGAAGTCGTCGGCGCTGGTGGCCGCGTCCAGCACCGGGTTCAACCACGGATTCAGCGGCTCCCGGAACGAGCCGATGATCGAGGCGAAGGTAACGTCCGCCTGCGACAGCAGGCCCGCAAAGGCGGTCCGCGCCTGTGCGCTCAACCAGGGCGCTTCGACGAGTTTCTGGAGATACGGCTTCAACTCGCCACCATCGCCCGACGCGAGCCGCAGCACTGCTCCCAGTGTCGGCTTCTCGGCGGCGTGGTCCCGGTCGTGCCGTTCGAACAGATAGAGGGTGAAGGCGAGGAACGCGTTGCGCGCCTGACTGACCCAGAACTTGTCCTTGTCGTCGCCATCCGGATACAGCATGGCGGCGATGCTCTGGAGATCGGAGACGCGGAAGGCGGGATCCGGCGAGACGTATGTCATCGGATTCCATCGGTGGCTGCGGCGGTCTTCGGCGAACGGATTGAACAGGTAGACCTCCTGGCCGATCGAGCGACGCCACCCGGAGGTCAGATCGAAGTTCTCCTGCTTGATGTCCAGCACCACCGCCGACTCGCGATAGTCGAGCAGATTGGGAATGACGATGCCGACGCCCTTGCCGGACCGCGTCGGCGCCGCGAGAATCACGAACTGCTGTCCCGGCAGGCGCAGCAGCTTGCCGTTCATCTGGCCGACGACGATGCCGGTGTCCTTGCTGGACAGGAAGCC
>NZ_JBGFFG010000201.1:0-6042 GCF_056175765.1 Pseudoxanthomonas sp. LjRoot204_2
GGTCGGCACCACTGAAGCCGGGCGTACCGCGCGCGATGACCATCGGCTCGACGTCGTCGGCCAGCGGCAGCTTGCGCATGTGCACGCGCAGGATCTGCTCGCGGCCCTTCACGTCAGGCAGGCCCACGGTCACCTGGCGATCGAAGCGGCCCGGGCGCAGCAGCGCCGGGTCCAGCACGTCGGGACGGTTGGTCGCGGCGATGAYGATGACGCCTTCGCCACCTTCGAACCCGTCCATCTCGACCAGCAGCTGGTTGAGGGTCTGCTCGCGTTCGTCATGACCGCCGCCCAGGCCGGCGCCGCGATGGCGGCCGACGGCGTCGATTTCGTCGATGAAGATGATGCACGGCGCATGCTTCTTGGCCTGCTCGAACATGTCGCGCACGCGGCTGGCGCCGACRCCGACGAACATCTCGACGAAGTCMGAACCGGAAATGCTGAAGAAAGGGACCTTGGCTTCGCCGGCGATGGCCTTGGCCAGCAGCGTCTTGCCGGTGCCGGGCTGGCCGACCATCAGCACGCCGCGCGGGATCTTGCCGCCCAGCTTCTGGAACTTGCCGGGGTCGCGCAGGAATTCGACCAGCTCGCCGACTTCCTCCTTCGCTTCGTCGCAGCCGGCGACGTCGGCGAAGGTGACCTTCACCTGGTCCTCGCCCTGCAGCTTGGCGCGCGACTTGCCGAAGGACATCGCGCCCTTCGCACCGCCACCGCCGCCCTGCATCTGGCGCATGATGAAGATCCAGAAGCCGATGATCAGCAGCACCGGCAGGAAGTTCAGCAGGATGGCCGTCAGGCTGATGCCGCTGGGCGGCTCCTTCTGGGTCATCTCGACCTTCTTGAGGCGCAGGTCGCTTATCAGGTCACGGTCAAACGGCGCATTGATGGTCTTGCTGTCGCCGTTGCGCAGGGTGTAGGTGATCTCGCCGACGCCGCTGCGGGCATCGCCGCCGAACTCGACGCGCTGCACGTTGCCGCTGTCGACCTGGTCGAGGAAGTCGGAATACGTGGTGCCGCCCGCCATGGCCGCCGTGCCGGCGCCCTTGGGGGAGAAGCTCTGGAAGACGACCATCAGCACGACGGCGACGACTACCCACAGCAGCAGATTCTTGGTCAGGTCGTTCATCCTCATCGGCTCCGGTATTCCTCTTTGCGCTTGCGCACGTTACGTGACCTTACTTGATTTGGATCCGCTTGCCCTGTCCCAGGGCGTACACCTCGGGGGAGCGCTTGCGGGAGGCGTCCGGCTTGCGGATCGCCACCTTGTCGTAGCGGCGACGCAGCTCGCGGATGTAGTCGTCGGACCCGGCCCCCTGGAACAGCTTGATCAGGAAGGCCCCGCCCGGCTTCAGGTGGTCGTCGGCGAATGCCATCGCCAACTCCGCCAGATGCATCATCCGCGGCTGGTCCACCGCATCCACACCACTCTTATTGGGGGCCATATCGGACAGCACAAGGTCCACCCGGGCACCGTCCAGCATGGCTTCCAGCTGCGATAGGACGCTGTCCTCCCTGAAATCCCCATGAAGGAAGTCCACGCCGGCCAGCGGCGGCATGTCCAGGATGTCCATCGCGACCACACGGCCGCTGTCCCCCATCGCCTGGCGGACGAACTGCGACCAGCCGCCCGGGGCGGCGCCCAGGTCCACGACGACCATGCCCGGCTTGAGCAGGCGGTCGCGTTCCAGCAGTTCCTCCAGCTTGTACGCCGCACGCGAACGCAGGCCCTCGGCCTGGGCCTTTTTCACGTAGGGATCGGAGAAGTGTTCCTTCAGCCAGCGCTGGCTGCTCTTGCTGCGGGTGGCCATGGCGGCGAGGTCTCCGGGCACGCTGCGACGGGAGCCGCCGGAGCCGTTCGTGGGGGTGGCCATGATACCCTGATCGCCCTTTTCGACCCGTACCGTGCCGCATGCCTGTTGCCCTGACCGCTGCCCAGACCCGTTTCCTGCGCGGCCAGGCCCACGACCTGAAAGCGCTGCTGCAGATCGGCAACAAGGGCGTCACCCCGGCCTTCATCGCCGAGCTGGACGCGGTGCTGGAACAGCACGAACTGATCAAGGTGAAGGTCGCCGGCGAGGATCGCGACGCCCGCGACAGCATGATCGAGGACCTGGCCGACAAGGTCGACGCCGCCCTCGTGCAGCGCATCGGCCACACCGCCGTCCTGTACCGTCCGAGCAAGGAACGCCGGCACATCGTGCTGCCGCGCGGCTGATCCGTCACGCAGGTCGCCTGCCATGCAGCTGAGCCACGAACTGCCCGATTACGCCTTCGCGCTGCGCGCCGCGGACGGCCGGACCGCACGCGTGAACGACCGCGTGCTGGCGACCAGCTTCATCCTCTCGCCCCAGCAGCTGGTCGAGGACTGGCCGGTGCACGACAGCGCCGCGCTGGCGCCGGACGACCTGGCCCCGCTGCTGGCGCTGCAGCCGGAAGTGATCCTGCTGGGCACGGGCGAGCGCCAGGTGTTTCCGCCCGCGTCTGTCATGGCCGCCTGCCTGCGCCAGGGCGTGGGCCTGGAGGTCATGACCAATGCCGCGGCCGCCCGCACCTTCAACGTACTGGCCGGCGAATCGCGCAAGGTCGTGGCTGGTTTCCTGCTCGCATCGGCCTGATCTGGCCGCCGCGATGCGGGGCCGGTTCCTGCTGCCTGCCCTGCTGCTCCTCGCGGCATGCGCTCGGCCGGTCCCGGCTCCGGATGCCACCCAGCGGTACGACGCCTGGCGTGCGAAGGCCGACGCGCGGGCCCTGACGGCCTATCAGCGCACGTTGACCGATGCCGGCGTGGGTCGGGTCGTGCCGATCTCCGCGCTGCTGCGCTCCAGCCGTCGCTGGCAGGCCTGCGATGCGCCGGAATTCCTGTTGCCCCCGCCCGACCGCGCCGCGGCGATCGTGCCTACCCTGCGCGTGGTCGCGCAGTTGCAGGCGATGGGAATCGTCGAGGGAAGCCGGGCGCGTTCGGGTTACCGGTCGGTGGAGGTGAACCGCTGCGCCGGCGGCAGCGCCCGCAGTCGGCATCTGCTGAACAATGCGCTCGATTTCGACCTTGCCGACTACCGTCGCGTGGCCGCGCTATGCCACTTCTGGCGCACGCAGGGGCCCGCGCTGGCGATGGGGCTAGGGTTCTACACGCCGACCAGGATCCACATCGATACGGCCGGGCACCGAACATGGGGCACCGACCATCGGCGCGGCACCTCGCTGTGCGTCACCGCCGAGGATCAGTCCGGCGAGCGCGCCAGCCGCACGCGGACGCCGTAATGGTCCGAGGGCCAGGCGCCGGTCGCGTCGGGCCGGTCGAGGATGATGTCGGCGTCGACGACACGGAACGCATCGCGCTGGGCGAACACGTGGTCGATGCGGATCGGCGCATGGCCGAGGTGCGGATTGAGCGTGGTGTGCGTCGGGTCGTTCGTATCCACGCCCGCGTGCGCGTCCGCATAGGCGTCGACGAAGCGCGTGCGCAGCGGCGCGAGTTCGGACGCATCGGCGCGCGTGTTGAAGTCGCCGCCGATAATCGAGGGGGCGTCGCCCGATGTCTCGCCGATCAACGCCAGCACACCGCCGATCTGGTCTGCCCGGATCGCCCCGCCGGTCGGCGTGTGGTGCAGGTGGGTCACGTAGACATTCAACGGACGGCCCCCGACCCGCGTGCGCACCCAGCCGGCGGTACGGTAATCGTCCAGTGGGGACAGCTTGACCTCCCGAGACTGTTCGATCGCCCCCTTCACCAGGATCGCATTGCCGTAGCGCCGGGCCTGGCCGGCCGCGTCGGCGGAAAAGAAGCGGTACCGGTAGCCGAGTCGGGCGGCGAGCGTCTGCGCCTGGTTCGGTAGCGCGGCGTCCTGCAGCACCTCCTGCAAGACGATGATGTCGGGTGCCAGTGTCGCCAACTCGGCGACGATCATGTCCTGCCGGTGCGGCCAGTCCTGCTTGTCGTGCCAGAGATTGAGCGTGACCACGTCCACGTGCGATTGCGTGGGTACCTCGCGGGGACGCTGGCACGCGGCGAGGATCCCCGCTGCGAACACGACAACCGCCAGCACCGCCGGTGTCCACCTTGCCATCGCCCCGCCCTGGACGACGTTCACCGCGGCGGGAGGTACTGGAGTGGATCCACCGGCTTGCCGTTGTGGCGGATCTCGAAGTGGAGCATCTCGCGCGAAGCGCCACTGCTTCCCATTTCCGCGATCTGCTGGCCGGCCTTGACGTTCTGGCCTTCGTTGACCAGTCGCTTGCGGTTGTGGCCGTACGCCGACAGCCAGGCCTCACTGTGCTTGACGATGATCAGCTCGCCGTAACCCACCAGCCCTGCGCCGRAATAGACCACCACGCCATCCGCGGCGGCGCGGACGGCCTGTCCGCTGCTGCCCGCGATGTCGACACCCTGCTTCGTCGCGTCGCCGGCGACATACCGACCGATCAAGTGCCCCTCGGCAGGCCAGCGCCAGCTGAAACCGCTGTTTGCGGGCGCCGGCGCTGGGCGGGTGACCGGCGCTGGCGGCGGTGCGGGACGCGTGGTCGTGCCGGTCGCGGGTCGGGCGGCCGTCGTGGTGGTCGTCGCGGGACGACTGCCGCCGGTGCCGGGGAACAGCTTGAGCGACTGGCCCGGATAGATCGTGTAGGGGGCAGCGAGGTTGTTCCAGCGCGCCAAGTCGTTGACGTCGATGCCGTTGCGGAACGCGATGCCGTAGAGCGTGTCGCCGCGCTGCACGCGCACCGTGGCACCGGGCTTGGCCTGGGACGCCTTGCGCGTGGTCGACGATGCGGTGGGCTCGCGCACCACCGTGGTGGAGCAGGCGCCCAGCACCGCGAGGGCGATGCCGGCAAGGAGCGCGCGCGCGATGCGGTGGCGTGGACGAAGCGTCGTGGTCATGCGGTCGTTCGTTTCCTCACAGGGCGATGGCCGCCGGCCTCAGCCGGCCAGGCGCTGGAACAGTTCGCGTGCCGCCACCCCGCCCCCACCGATCAGCACGCTGAAGTAGACGATCGTACCGATGTTGGCCAGGTGGCCCATCAGGATCGCGCCGCCATCGCGCTGGATTAAGCCGATGGCGTACAGCAGCAGCGCCAAGGCTGGCAGGGTATTGCTGAATGGCACGAATCCAAAAGGCGCCATCAACAATAGGGCAGCGAGGATGAAGGCGAGGTTGTTGAAGACGCCTTGCCCCGGCCCGTCGACGAAGACACGCAGCCGGTGCGGACGGCTGATCCTTTCCATCCGGCGTACCCAGACCAGCCCACCGGTCAGGCCGGGGCGCAGGCGATCGGCCGGCAGCGCCTTGTGCTTGACGCGTTGTGGCAGCCACAGCGGGCGGTTGAACAGGCGGCTCACGCCGACCAGCAGGATCGCCGCGCCGAACACGGTGCTGACGCCCGGGATCGACACGGGGATCAGGAACACCAGGGTCAGCAGGATGGTGAGCAACAGCAGGCCTTCGTCGCTGAACACATCCAGCAGTTCGCCCAGGCTCAGCGCGTCGGGGGGCAGGCGCTCGATGATGCCGGCCAGCTGCTCTCCCAGCGATGCCGGATGGTTCGGCGATCCTTCGTCGGGACGCGGATGGGTCATGCCGGTCAGTCCAGGGTGCCGGACAACAGCGGCACGAACACGACGGGCGCCAGCGTCGTTTCCTCGATGCTGCCGTCGGCGCGCTTCACCAGCCGCACGAGCGATTGCGAGCCGCTGCCGCCGACCGGTGCGACGAGATGCCCGCCGATCGAGAGCTGTTCCACCAGCATCGGCACCAGGGCCGGCGCGGCGGCGGTCACGATGATGGCGTCGTAGGGACCGTGCTCTACCCAGCCGATGCGTCCGTCGTCGTGCTTGCTGCGGACGTTGAAGCCCATCTGCCGCAGTCGCTTGCGCGCCTGACGCAGCAGGTCGCCGATGCGTTCGACCGTGTACACCTCCAGCCCGAGGATCGCGAGCACCGCGGCCTGGTAGCCCGATCCTGTGCCGATCTCCAGTACCTTCTTCGGCGCCGCTTCCAGCAGGACCTCGGTCATGCGCGCGACCACCCACGGCTGCGAGATGGTCTGGCT
>NZ_JBGFFG010000202.1:0-5986 GCF_056175765.1 Pseudoxanthomonas sp. LjRoot204_2
GGCGGCGCGATCCTGGTAACGCTCGTCGAGGTCGGCGACGAGGAGGGCGCGCGTCCTGCGGTCCTTTTCCAGCTGCGTCACCTGCTGGCGTTGCCGTGCGCGCGCGGCGTCCAGGTCCGCGCGACGGGCGACGATGTCGCGCTCCACCTCGTCCAGGGCGGCCAGCTCGGTGTTGAGCGACGCGATGCGGTTCGCCTGGTCGCGTTGCACATAGCGATGGTAGGCCAGCAGGCGATGGGCGTCGGCCACGCGATCCTGCGACAGCAGGACCTTCAGCGGCGCGTCGTCGCCCCGCTGGTAGGCTGCGCGCACCAGGGCAGCCAGCTGCGCACGTTGCGCGGCCTGCTGGGCGCGCATGGCATCGCGCTTTCGCTGCAGCTCCTCCAGCGCCGCAGCCTCGCGGCGCAACGCCGCTTCGGTATCGGACAGCGAGCGCGTGGTGCGCCCGACCTGCTCGTCGGCATCGCGCAGCTGGCGCGACGCCGTCCCGCGCTCGCCCTCCAGCTTGCGGCGCTCCTGCGCGATCGACTTCAGTTCGCTGCGCACGCGCTGCAGCTTCTGCTCGGCCTCGCGGGACGTCTGCGCAGGTGCGGCCGCGACGACCGAGAGCGCAGCCAGCACGATCGCGAAGCCTGCGGCGCGCGTGCGGTGCGGCATCAGGGGGCGATCAGGCTGCGGCCGCTCATGTCGGCCGGCTGCGGCAGGCCGAGCAGGTCGAGCAGCGTGGGTGCGACATCGCGGAGCGCACCGCCGCTGCGCAACGTCGCCGCGCGCTCGCCCACATAAACCAGCGGGACAGGACCCACGGTGTGCGCAGTGTGCGGCTGGCCGGTGTCAGGGTCGCGCATCATTTCCAGATTGCCGTGGTCCGCAGTGATGATGAGTGCGCCACCCGCGGCGCGCACCGCGGCATCGACCTCGCCGATCGCCTTGTCCACCGCCTGCGCGGCGAGGATCGCCGCCTGCAGGTCGCCGCTGTGGCCGACCATGTCGGGGTTGGCGATGTTGCAGACGATCGCATCGAACCGGCCCGAGCCGATCGCCGCCACCAGCTTCTCGGTCAGTTCGGGGCAGCTCATTTCCGGCTGCAGATCGTAGGTAGCGACCTTCGGGCTGGGAATCAGGATGCGTTCCTCGCCGGCGAACACATCTTCGCGGCCGCCACTGAAGAAGAACGTCACGTGCGCGTACTTCTCGGTTTCGGCGATACGCAGCTGGGTCAACCCATGTTCGGCCAGCAGCTCGCCGAAGGTCTCGCGCAGGTCGTCCGGCGCGAACGCCACCGGCGCCGGCAGCTTGGCATCGTATTCCGTCAGGCAGACGTAACGCGCCAGCGCCGGCACGCGCCGCTCGAAGCCGTCGAACGCCGGCGACACGAACGCCGCGGTCAGCTGGCGCGCGCGGTCGGCGCGGAAATTCATGAACACCACCGCATCGCCATCGGCCATCGGCGTTGCGCCGTCGATGACGGTGGGCAGCACGAACTCGTCGTTCTCGCCGCGCGCATACGCGGCTTCCAGCGCGGCCACGCCACTGGCGGCATGGTGCTCGCTCTTCGCCTCGACCATCGCATCCCACGCCAGCCGCACGCGGTCCCAGCGCTTGTCGCGGTCCATCGCGTAGTAGCGCCCGCTGACCGAGGCGATGTGCGCATTGCCGAGCGTCGCGCATCGGTCCTGCAGCGCACGCAGGCTGGGCTCGGCCGACTTCGGCGGCGTATCGCGGCCGTCGAGGAAGGCGTGGACCGCGACGCGCGGAACGCCCTGGCGCTTGGCGAGGTCGAGCATCGCGAAGATGTGCAGTTCATGGCTGTGCACGCCACCCGGCGACAGCAGGCCGAACACGTGCAGGGTCCTGCCGTCGGCCTTGGCCGCGTCGCACGCGGCGACCAGCTCGGCGTTGGCGAAGAAGCTGCCGTCTTCGATCGCGGCGTCGATGCGGGTCAGGTCCTGGTAGACGATGCGGCCCGCGCCCAGGTTCATGTGGCCCACTTCCGAATTGCCCATCTGACCGTCCGGCAGGCCGACATGGCGGCCTTCGGTATGGATCAACGTGTGCGGCGCGGTCGCCAGCAGGCGGCGCCAGTTCGGCAGATTGGCCTGCGCCAGCGCGTTGTCGGCGGGATCTTCACGGTGCCCCCAGCCATCCAGGATCAACAGCACGACAGGCTTGGGGCGCTTCACGGACGGGGCAGATGCGGACACGGGGGAGATTCCAGTGACTTCAGGCAGGTGACGATTGTAGCGAAGCATGGTGCCATCCACTCCGGCACGGCGGTGTTTAAACCCTCCGTCACGCCGGTGCATCAGACCGATACGAGACCACCCAAGAGGCAACCCCATGATCCGTCCCCGCACCGCCCTGCTGCTGACCCTGGCCCTGGCCGCCACGCCCGCGTTCGCGCAGCAGGAAATCTCCAAGGTCAACGGCAGCATCACCGCCGACGCCGGCCAGACCTACGGCGACCTGGACACCGTCAACGGCAGCATCCGCATCGGCGAAGGCGCCACCACCGAAGACGCCAGCACCGTCAACGGCAGCATCAACATCGGCGACAAGGCCGTGGCCGAATCGCTGGAGACCGTCAACGGCTCGATCCGCGCGGGCAAGGACGTCAACGTCCGCAAGGACGTCGAAACGGTCAACGGCAGCATCTTCATCGATCGCGGCGGCGTGGTCGGTGGCGACATCGAAACCGTCAACGGCGCCATCGGCATCGTCAGCACGCAGGTCGGCGGCGAGATCACGACGGTACGCGGCGACATCACCGTCGGCGTCGGTTCGAAGGTCCGCGGCGGCCTGCGCGTGCAGAAGTCCACGGGCTTCTTCAACACCGACAACAAGAAGCCGCCGCGCATCGTGATCGGCCCCAACGCCGAGGTGACCGGCCCGCTGTTGTTCGAGCGTCCGGTCGTGCTGTACGTGCACACCAGCGCCAAGATCGGCCCGGTGACCGGCGCCACCGCCAAACCGTTCAGCACCGACACCGCACCTACCGAGTAACCCCGCGCACGGGCGGTCCGGCACGGGTCCGGGCCGCCCATTGTGGCTAGAATCGGGATTCCGTTCGTTGAGGAATCCCGATGCCCCGCAAGTTGATGCTGGTGCTTGCCGCCACCGCCGCCCTGGCCGCGTGCAAGCAGGAACCCGAGGCGCCCGCCGCGCCGCCGGAAGCCGCCACGCCGCCCGCCGCGGCGCACACCTTCACCGCCGACATCACCGAGGCCGACTTCGCCGACATGGTGAAGACGCTGTCGTCCGAAGCATTCGAGGGCCGCGCGCCCGGCTCGGCCGGCGAAGAGAAGACCGCCGCCTACCTCGAGGCGCAGATGAAGCGCATCGGCCTGCAGCCGGGCAACAACGGCAGCTACTTCCAGGACGTGCCGATGGTGGAGACCACCGCGGACGAATCCGCCACCACGCTGAAGCTGACCACGGCCAAGGGCGCGCGCGACCTGACGTTCGGCACCGACTATGTCATCGGCACCCGCACCGGCCAGACCGACGTCAAGCTGGATGCCAGCGAGCTGGTGTTCGTGGGCTACGGCGTGGATGCGCCGGAGCAGCAGTGGAACGACTACGCCGGCCAGGACTGGACCGGCAAGACCGTGGTGATGTTCGTCAACGATCCCGGCTTCCATGGCAAGGACGAGACGCTGTTCGGCGGCAACCGCATGACCTACTACGGCCGCTGGACGTACAAGTTCGAGGAAGCCGCACGCAAGGGCGCCGCCGCCGCGCTGATCGTGCACGACACCGCCGGCGCCAGCTACGGCTGGGACGTGGTGAAGAACTCCTGGGCCGGCCCGCAGTACGACCTGCCGGCGAAGGACGATCCGGAAAAGCGCATCCCGCTGCAGGGCTGGCTGAGTGCCGACGCCGCGAAGCAGCTGTTCGCCGATGCCGGCCTCGACCTGGACGCGGCCTATGCCAACGCCGGCAAGCGCGGCTTCAAGCCGGTGCCGCTGAAGGCGCAGGTGTCCGCGACGCTGAAGAGCAGCATCACCGAGAAGACCTCGCGCAACGTGATCGGCGTGCTGCCGGGCAGCAGCAAGCCCGACGAAGCCGTGCTGTACATGGCCCACTGGGACCACCTGGGCAAACATGAAGGCGAAGAGGGCGACAACATCTACAACGGTGCGGTCGACAACGCGACCGGCGTGGCCGGCATCCTGGAGATCGCCGAGGCGTTCGCCCACCAGGATCCGAAGCCCGCGCGCTCGGTGGTGTTCGTGGCGGTGACGCTGGAGGAGTCCGGCCTGCTGGGCTCCAAGTACTACGTCGCGCACCCGACCTTCCCGCTCGACAAGATCGCCGGCGTCATCAACCTCGACGCCATGAGCGTGGGTGGCAAGTCGCGCGACTTCGTGGTGACCGGCAAGGGCAACTCGCAGCTGGAAGACATGCTGAAGGTCTACGCCGACCAGCAGGGCCGCGTGCTCGCCGAGGAAGGCAACCCGGCCGGCGGCTACTACTTCCGCAGCGACCACTTCAATTTCGCCAAGGCTGGCGTGCCGGCGCTGTACGCCAAGGGCGGCAACGACCTGCTGGAAGGCGGCGTCGAGGCCGGCAAGGCGGCGAGCGAGGAATATGCCAAGCGTTATCACCAGCCGAGTGACGAAATGCACGCGGGATGGAAGCTGGACGGCGTCGTGCAGGACCTGCAGGCACTGTATGGCGTCGGCAAGGACCTGGCCGTGGCCGGCACCTGGCCGAACTGGTACGAAGGCAATCCTTTCAAGGCGGCTCGTGACAAGATGCGTCCGGCAGCGCCCGCGACAAAGTAAGCCACGCGCTCAGCTGCAAACGAAGACGGCGCCGAAGGGCGCCGTTTTTGTTCCTTCTCCCCGCGTGCGGGGAGAAGGTGCCCGGAGGGCGGATGAGGGGCGAGCGCGATGATGTTCTGCGCGATGTTTCTCCGCCATCGTCGAACTCGGCAATGCGAGTGCGCGATCCAAGACAATGCCTCCGTTCGCCCCTCACCCGCCCTTTCGGGCACCCTCTCCCCGCTGCGCAGGGAGAGGGCAACCGCCCATGGACTCCCCACTGCCGTACCCACTACCCTGCGCCATCCTCGGAGGAAACATCATGTCTATCGCTTACTGGTGCATCCTGGTCACCGCACTGCTGCCGTACCTGTGGGTCTTCATCGCCAAGCGCTCGGGCGAGCGCTACAACAACCGCAATCCGCGCGCATGGGTCGCCAAGCAGGAAGGCAACTACAAGGTGCAGCGCGCCAACGCGGCGCACCTCAACGGCTTCGAAGCGTTCCCCGCCTTCGTCGCCGGCGTGCTGATGGCGCAGCTGGCCGGCGTGCCGGCGGACACCATCACGCCGCTGGCCATCGCCTTCGTGGTGGCGCGCGTGCTGCACGGCGTGTTCTACCTGGCCGACAAGCAATCGCTGCGCAGCTTCATCTGGCTGATCGGCATGCTGTGCGCCGTGGCGCTGATGGTGCTCGCGGCGATGCGGGTGGCGTGACACTGCTCTCTGTGGGAGCGACGGTAGGAGCGACGTAAGTCGCGACCGCACGCTGCGGCAGTCCTCAGCGCTGCTGGACAAGAGCATGCATCGGACAGGCCGCTCTTTGTCTGGCGATCCCGACAATTCATTTCTGCGGTCGCGACTTACGTCGCTACTACAGGAAGAGCATGGCTAGCGTAGGTCGGCTTCCCACCCGAACAGCGCATACGCCTTCAGGAACTCCGCATCCAGCGGCGCCACCGCTTCGATGCGTTCGCCGGTCGACGGATGCGGGAACGACAGCCGCACCGCGTGCAGCAACATGCGGTGCACGCCCTGCATGCGGAAGTGGCGGTTGTGCCGGCCATCGCCGTGGCTGGTGTCGCCGATCAGGTGATGGAAGGCGTGCTTCAGGTGCCGGCGGATCTGGCGGAAACGCCCGGTTTCCGGCTGGCAGCGCAGCAACGCGTAGCGTGACGTATCGAAGTCGCCCGACGGCAGCGGCAGTTCGCCGGTCGCCAAT
>NZ_JBGFFG010000203.1:0-5970 GCF_056175765.1 Pseudoxanthomonas sp. LjRoot204_2
CCGCCAGGGGGAAGCGGTCGCCGATGCCGCGCATCGCCGGCGCCGGTTCGTTGGCCGGCGCGGGGCCGGCCGCCGCCACGCTGCCCGTCGCGGGCGCACGGCGCTTCAGGGCGAAGTAGTGCTCCATCAGGCCGCACAGCGCCCAGAAGTTGGCCATCACCGCGCCTTCGAAGAACGGGCTGCCGTAGACATTGCCCAAGGCGGTGCAGACCGCGAGCAGAATGAAACCCAGCGAGAGTGCCTTGCCTTCGGCATCGCTGGCAGGCACCGAGCGCGTGAAGCGCACGCCCATCCACAGCACGCGCGCCARCAGGAACAGCAGGGCGAACAGGCCCAGCGGCCCGCATTCCGCCAGCATCAGGAAGTAGATGCTGTGCGCGTCGTAGCCTGCATAGCGCGGCACGTACGTGCCGATATGCTGCTTGAAACGGTTCAGGCCGACGCCCACCGGGTGTTCGGTCCACATCTGCGTGGCGCCGCCCCAGATCTCGAAGCGGCTGGCGGTACTGACGTCGAGCTGTTCTTCGCCCACCGAGTCCTGTTGCTCGGTCTCGGCCACGCGCTGGGTGACGCTCTCCGGCAGGAAGCCGATCGCGGGCACCATCAGCAGGCTGATGGCCACCGCCAGCACCACGTTGCGACGCACCAGCAGCAGGGCGAACGCGACCAGCGCGATCAGGTAGGACTGGCGCGAATAGGTCGCCATGATCGCGACCACCATGATCGCGCAGCCGGCGATCGCCGCCATGCGCCAGAACTTCTGCTTGCGGAAGAACAGCGCCATGGCGATGAACATCGGCAGGAACATCGCGTAGAAGACGCCCGCGCGGTTGGCGGTCGAGTAGTCGGTGCCGAACGGGCCCGAGGCACGCCGCGATTCGTTGTAGTTGCCGAACCCGTAGTCCAGTCCTTCGCGGATCGCCTCCACGCCCGCCACCGCCGCGACGATCATGACGAAGATGATCAGCTGCCGCGTTCCTTTCGCATCCTGACCGCAACGCCGGTAGACGAAGTACAGCAGCGGATAGAAGATCAGGTTCTTGAGATAGGTGAAATCCTCCATGAAGTTGCGCGGCATGGTGGCCTGCGCGATCAGGAAGGCGATGGTGAGGGCGGCGAAGAGCAGCAGCAGCGCCGGCGTCAGGTAGCCGCGCGGGTCCAGCGGCTGGTAGCGACGGCCCCCCATCAGCAGCGCACCGAGCACCACGATGAAGATGATGTTGGCGAGGTTCAGCCCCGGGATGCCGGTGTCCACCGACAGGTGCAGCATGTTCGGCATGAACAGCAGGGGCACCGCGAGCAGCAGCCGCATCCACATGGGTCAGGCTCCTGACGCGACGTCGCCGTCGAGGAAGCGCTGCGCCCACAGTTCCAGGCAGAGCGCCTGCCACAGCGCCTCACTGCGATCGATGTCGCGCTCCACGTGGTCGTGCAGCAGCGCCTGCGCGGCGGACGCCTGCAGCAGGCCGCGTTCGCGGAAGGCACGGCTGCCGAAGGTGTCGGCGGCCAGCGTGCGCAGTGGCCCGCGGAACCAGTCCGCCAGCGGAATCGCGAAGCCTTGCTTGGGCTTGCTGATGGCGCGCGGCGGCAACCATTTGTTGGCCACCTCGCGCAGCAGGTGCTTGCCGCGGCCGTCGCGGACGCGGTAGCCCACCGGCAGCGACAGCGCGAACTGCACCAGGTCCGGCTGCAGGAACGGCGAGCGCCCTTCCAGTGACGCGGCCATCGCCATGCGGTCGAGTTTCACGAGGATGTCATCGGGCAGATAGCTCTGCAGGTCGATGGCGACCGCGCGGTCCAGCGGTTCGTCACCCGCACCGAGATCGCTGCCGGGCTGTGCGAGTGCCGGCAGGTGGAAGTGGTTGCTGCCGCCCGCCTGCGGGCGCAGGCGCTGCGCGATGTCCGAGCGCATGACGGCGACGCCGCTCAGGTAACGCTCGTCGAACCGCAGCCGCAGGCGCTCGCCGACGCGGGCCAGCCGTTCGCCGTACGGATTGGGCGCCACGGCACCGGCCAGCGACAATCCTGCCGCGACCGGGCCCCGCATCGCGCCCAGGCGCTCGAGCTTCATCAGCTTGAGATAGCGGTCGTAGCCGCCGAACATCTCGTCGCCGCCGTCACCGGTCAGCACCATCTTCACGTGCTGCCGCGCGAGTTGCGAGACGAGGAAGGTCGGTACGGCGGAGGAGTCGGCGAACGGTTCGTCGAAGTGCCAGACCAGCGTCTTCAGCAGGTCGACCGCATCGGGCTCTACCACCAGTTCATGGTGTTCGGTGCCCAGATGCGCCGCGACGCGGCGCGCGTCGTCGAGTTCGTTGTAGGCCGCTTCCTTGAAGCCGATGGTGAACGTCTTCACCGGCTGTCCCAGGTGGCGCGCCATCAGCGCGACAACCGTGCTGGAATCGAGCCCGYCACTGAGGAAGGCACCGAAGGGCACATCCGATACCAGTCGACTCGCGACCGCACGGTCCAGCAACGCCTCCAACTGCTCCGCCGCTTCCGGCTCGCTCAGCGAGGTCTTGGGCGAGAGCGAGGGCTGCCAATAGCGATGCAGACTGATCTGGCCGTCGCGGTAGCGCAGGAAGTGCGCAGGCGGCAGCTTGTGGACGCCCGCGAACACGCTGTAAGGCGACGGCACGTAGCCGTAGGTGAGGTAGGCGCGGAGCGCATCGTCGTTGAGGTCGCGCGGGCAGTCGGGAGATTGCAGCAGCGACTTCAACTCGGAACCGAACAGCACGCGGCGCTCGTCGTGCGCGTAGTAGAGCGGTTTCTCGCCCAGGCGGTCGCGGGCCAGCACCAGTTCCTGCGTGCGGCGGTCCCAGATGGCGACCCCGAACATGCCGTCCAGCTGCGCGAAGATGCCGACGCCGTCGCGCAGGTATCCCTGCAGGATCACCTCGGTGTCGCTCTGGCTGGCGAAGGCGTGGCCATCGCGCTCCAGGCCCGCGCGCAGTTCGCGGTAGTTGTAGATCTCGCCGTTGAAGACGATCGTGACCTGGTGGTCGGCCCCGTACATCGGCTGGTGACCACCGCCGACGTCGATGATCGACAGCCGCCGCATGCCCAGTAGTGCGCGCTCGTCGTGGTGCAGGCCCTCGTCGTCGGGACCGCGATGGTGGATGACGGCGTTCATGCGCCGGCCCAGCGCGGGGTCGGGCGCCGGCTGGCCGGGAGCGACCACGAGTCCTGCAATGCCGCACATGGTCAGGCGTTCCCGTTGTGCGCGGGCGTGCCGTGGGCAAGCAGGCGTTCGCCGCGATACAGCTGTACCAGCCGGTTGAGCACCTGATCGAGGCCGGCGTGCGTCCGTACCGTCGCGCGGGCGGCTTCACCCATGGCGGTGCGCCTGGCGCCATCCATCGCCGCCGCCTCCGCGAGGCACGTCGCCAGGGCGGCACGGTCGCCGGGTTCGAACAGCCAGCCGTTCTCGCCGGGGCGCACGAAATCCTCGTTGCCGCTGATGCGGCTGG
This sequence comes from Pseudoxanthomonas sp. LjRoot204_2, assembly GCF_056175765.1. NCBI lineage: Bacteria > Pseudomonadati > Pseudomonadota > Gammaproteobacteria > Lysobacterales > Lysobacteraceae > Pseudoxanthomonas > Pseudoxanthomonas sp. LjRoot204_2. The sequence goes on from NZ_JBGFFG010000203.1 coordinate 3,471, forward strand.
CGACCATCGGCAGGCCGGATGCCATCGATTCCAGCAAGGTGTTGGACAGGCCCTCGATGCGCGAGGTCAGCACGCCGATGTTGCCTTCGGCCAAGGGGGCTTCGATGTCGTCGCGGTGGCCGGCRAAGGCGATGCGCGATTCCAGGTCGAGCGCACGCACGCGCGCCTTGAGTTCGGCTTCCAGACGGCCGGTCCCGACCAGCAGCAGGCCGGCCGTGGGGTGGTCCTGCGCGATGTCGGAGAAGGCGTCGACCAGCACGTTCAGGCCCTTTTCCGCCTCCAGCCGGCCGATGAACACGAAGCGCGGCGGCAGGGCGCCGTCACGACGGATGCCGGCGAAGCGCGACGTGTCGACCGCGTTGGGCAGGGCGACGATGCGCTCCGGCGGAATGCCGCGCGATTCCAGCGTGCGCGCGATGCGGCGGCTGATCGCCTGCCAGTGTTCGGTGCGTCGAAGCGCGCGCTGGGCGAGCGTGTCGACCAGGCCCGTGCGCGGCGCCAGCGTGCCCTTCTCGAGTTCCCACCAGCCGGACACCTTGGTCAGCACGCGAACGTCCAGCCATTGGCCCATCACCGCGCAGATCGCGGCCATGCGGTGCGCGATGTGGACATGCCACGCGTCGTAGCGACGGCTGCGTGCATACAGGAAGGCGATCGTGCGCAGCCACAGCAACGGACTGGCGAGCAGCGGCAGGCGCGGGAAGGCCAGCCGGCAGACGACCGCGCCATCCACGCGCTCGACGCGCGCGGGCGACGCATAGGGAAGGCGGGGTACGAGGATGGTGACGCGGTGTCCCCGCGCGCGAAGGCCGCGCGCCAGCGTACGGACCTGCGCCTCCGCGCCACCGCCCTTGTGCGCCGGATAGGCGGCTTCCATCACCATCAGCACGCGCAACGCGTCAGCGGACATCCATGTACCTCCGCATCCACAGCTCCAGCACCAGCAGTTGCCAGAGCGCGTTGGAGTGGTCCCAGCCACCGGCCATGTGCAGGTCGACCAGGCGTTCGATGAAGGCCGGGTTCACCCAGCCGCGCTGGCGGGTGCGCTCATCCAGCAGCACCTCGCGCACGCGCGCCTGCAGGGCAGGGTCTTCCTTCATCCATATGGCGATGGGCAAACCGAAGCCCTGTTTGCGCTTGCTCAGGATCTCCGCAGGCAGGATGTCGGCGACCGCCTGCTTGAACAGATACCGCTTCTTCAGGCCGCGCACCTTGTAGTGCGCCGCCAGGCGCCCGCAGTAGTCGACCAGCGCGGGATCCAGGTACGGGAAGCGCACCGACACGCCGTGCTGGCGGCAGGCGCGATGGACCTTCACCAGGTCGTTCTGCGCGATGGCCATCAGCAGGTCCAGCCGCATGATCTGGTGCAGCGGTTCCGTGCGCGGACCGATGGCGTACACGCCACGCATGAAGTCCAGCGAGGCATCCTGCGGCACCTGCGCGCGGAAGGCGGGCGTCAGTAGTTCGCCGTAGAAATCCGAGGCGAAGGAGTCGTCGGTATAGAAGCGGTCCGGGTTCGGCAGCGAGCCACGGCGGGTGAAGTTCTGCACGCGGTTGAGCACGTGTACATGGCCGCCGCCGACGGTCTCGCCAATGGCGCGCGCGGCCGCCTTCAGCGGGGAAGGCAGCCGGTAGAACGCCTCCATCACCTTGTCCTTGGCGTAGCGCTGGTTGCCGCCGAAGATCTCGTCGCCGCCGTCGCCGCCCAGCATGGTCGCGAAACCCTGGCTGTGGCCGAGTTCGGCGCACGCCAGCGTGGGTACGGCCGAGGCATTGCCGAAAGGCTGGTCGTAGGCATCGATCACCGAGTCCAGCAGGCCGAGCGCACGGTGGCGGTCGACCTTCGCCAGGTGCGGCTGTGCGCCACAGGCTTCGCTGGCCAGTCGCGCGAAATCCAGTTCGTCATAACCGGCTTCGGGAAAGCCGATGGAGCAGCTGTGCACCTGTGATCCGCCCTGGCGCGCCAGGATGCTGACGATGCTGCTGCTGTCGGTGCCGCCGCTGAGGAAGCAGCCCCAGTCCCCATCCGATGAAGGACGGAAGTCCTGCACGGTCGCGATCATGCGTTCGCGCAGATCGTGCGCGAGCTGCGTGTCGGTGCCCTGCAGGTCGGCCGGATACTCCGGCAGGTAGTAGCGCGTGCTGCCGTCAGCGCCGGCATCGAGCGTGAGCACGCAGCCCGGCTCGACGCGACGGATGTCGCGATGGATGGTCAGCGGCGCCGGGATGCAGGTGAAGTTGAGGTAGTGGTAGACCGCCGTCAGGTCGACCTCATTGCCGACGCCCGGGGCGTCGAGCAACAGGCGCAGATCGGTGGCGACGGCGAAATGGCCGTCGCGGCGGTACCAGAACAGCGGCAGCGATCCGAAGTGGTCGGTGAACGCGGTGAGTCCGGCGGGGCCGGCCTGCCAGCTGGCGGAGGCGAAGCGACCACGCCAGTGGCGCTGCGGCGCCGTCGCCGTACCGGCGGCAGCCTCCTCGAGATCGCCCGAGATCAGGT
>NZ_JBGFFG010000204.1:0-5956 GCF_056175765.1 Pseudoxanthomonas sp. LjRoot204_2
CCACCAGCGGCAACCAGGCCGGGCTGCTCGGTTTCGGCGGCGACCGGCGCGCCACACGCAGTTGGCTGTGGGAGGGCTCGGCGGCGGTGCTGCTGGATCCGCGGCTGGCCGTGGGTCTCGAATACCGCCAGAAGCCGGACAACCTCGGCTTCGCCCGCGAAGACGACTGGCGCGATGTTTTCGTGGCGTGGTTCCCGAACAAGCATGTCGCGGTGGTCGGCGCGTGGGCCGACCTGGGCAGCATCGCCACACTGGACGACCAGCGCGGCGCGTACGTTTCCGTGCAGTGGAGCTTCTGACATGAAGGTCGCGCGTATCGCCACCCCCTGGGTGCTGGCCTGCCTGCTCGCCATCGCCGGGTGCGCGTCGACGCCACCGCGCGACGATGCGCTGTACCAGCAGCTGGGCCAGCGCAGCGGCATCGAAGCGCTGGTGGAGACGCTGCTGTTCCGCGTATCCGACGATCCGCGCATCGCGCATCACTTCGCCGACGTGGACATCGTCCACCTCAACGACCGGCTGGTGGAGTTCCTGTGCGTGCAGTCCGGCGGTCCGTGCCGCTACGCCGGCAAGCCGATGGTCGAAGCGCACAAGCACGTCACGGTCGATGAAGCCGACTTCAATGCGCTGGTCGAAGACCTGATGTGGGCGATGGACGAGCGCGGCCTGCCCCGCGCCACGCAGAACCGGCTGCTGCGCCGGCTGGCCGCGATGCAGCGGGACGTGGTCCGTCGGGGACCGCCGCCACCGGAAGCACCGCTGCTGCCGCAGCCCTGACCCGCCGCCCTGCGGAGTGCGCGGATTGATGCGCCGGCCGGGCGCTTTCGTCGCCGTGTCGGACATTTCGTCGCAGATCGCTGGCCCAAGGACGCCGGGGGAGCCAGCATCGGACCTCGTGATCCGCCGGATGAAGGAATCCCCCGACCATGAAGACCCTCCTCGCCCTGCTCGCCTGGTGCCTGCTGTTGGTGCTGTGCTGGCCACTCGCCCTGCTGGCGCTGTTGGCGTGGCCTTTCGTCTGGCTGCTGTCATTGCCGTTCCGGTTGCTCGGCGTGACGTTCTCGGCCCTGTTCGCTTTCCTGCACGCCTTGCTGATGTTGCCGGCCCGCCTGCTGGGCGGGCGTCCGCGCGCCACCGTGGTGGCGGCATGAGCACGTCACGCGCGCGCATCGCGAAGGTCGCGCTGTCCGGACTCGCGGGTGCGGTCCTGCTGCTGGGCGCAGTGGAATCGGCMGCCGCGGCCGACCGCACGCACGAACAGCTCACCCAGGTGGTCGATGCACTGGACAGCGCGCTGTTCGACACGTTCAACACCTGCGCCGACCCCGCCCAACTCGCCAAACATGCCGCCTACTTCGACGACGCGGTGGAGTTCTACCACGACAACGGCGGCGTCACCTGGACCCGCGACGAGATGATCGGACGCACGCGTGCCAACGTGTGCGGACAGTATCGACGCGAGCGCGTGCCGGGCACGCTGACCGTGTTCCCGATCAAGGGCTTCGGTGCCATCGCGCAGGGCACCCATCGCTTCTGCGCACGGTCGGCGACCGAATGCGCGGGCGAAGCGGATTTCGTGATGATCTGGCGCGAGCGCGACGGCCAATGGCAGGTCACCCGCGTGCTGAGCTACGCGCACCGGCAGGCCGCGCACTGAGGGCGCGCGACTTCGCACCCGCTTCACACAGCCTCCGTCACCGGCGCACGCCGGCCGTGGATCCTTTGTCCGGCATGCCCGCCGCCGACACGGAGACTGAACATGACGCACGACACCTATCGCAACGCGATCGCCTGGATACGCGTATTGCGCCCGCTCGTGTGGGGCAGCGGGGCCCTGTTGCTGCTGATGCCGTGGGTCGCCATGCGTTTCACGGACGAGGTGGCCTGGACGGGCGGCGACTTCGTGGTCTTCGGCGCAATGCTGCTGGCCGGCTGTGCCGCGTTCGAGATGACGGCGCGTGTCGCGCGCGTGCCCAGCTACCTGCTGGCAGGTGCCATCGCCGTCGGCGCCGGCTTCCTGCTGCTGTGGGCGAACCTGGCCGTGGGCATCGTCGATGAGCCGGGCCATCGCGCCAACCTGCTCTTCCTGGGCGTGCTGGTGACAGGCGTGCTGGGCGCCGGCGTTGCCAGACTGCAGGCGCGCGGGATGTCCCGTGTGCTCGTTGCGATGGCGCTGGCGCAGATGGCGGCAGGCGGCATCGCGATGGGCATGGACACGCAGGAATCACCGGCGTTCGTGCTGGCGTTCACCGCCCTGTATGTCGTCGCCTGGTTGTTGTCCGCCCTGCTGTTCCACAAGGCGGCCCGAACGCGTGCTGCCGGGTGATCAACGCGGCTTCGAGTGCCACAGCGCGTTGACGATGATCCAGCGGCTGCCGTAGCGGCCCATGTGGAAGTGATCGACGAACCACGGGGTTTCCAGCCGCACCGCGGCGGTCTCGGCGGTGACGTCGAGGATCCGGCAGCTGCGGTTCCACTGGTCCTTCGGCGTCTTCAGCACGCCTTGGCGGGTCAGGCCTACCAGTTCCTCCTTCGACATGCGGCGCAGGCCGAGCCGCTCGTCGGGCGTGTCCCCGGTAACGGCCCGCTTGGCCAGGTCGGGATGCAGCGCACGCGCCACGCGCGCCGGGTCGCCTTCCAGTTGGCCGTCGATGTAGTCGAGGCAGGTGGCTTCGATGGCGGCGAGCGTGGCGGCATCGGCGCCCGGCGGCGGCGCAGAGGCGGCCGCGGCGGCGAAGAGGAGGAAAGTCAGCGACATGGAGGTTCCTGCGAAGGGGACCCGGCGGTGGGGTCGTTCCCCGACGATACGGCAACGGCGGTGCCGGCGGGACAGGATCGCGTGTCCGTGCGGCCGCCCAGGGATCGAATGTCCGGCGCCCGGCGAATCAGGGCAGCCAGAGTTTCTCCAACTCGCGGAATCCCCATTTCTCCGGCGACTCGATGCCGACGATGCGCTCCCGGCCATCGGTCGCGGCCAGGTCGATGTCGGTCAGCAGCAGGTGCGTGCGCGACTTGGCCGAGTAGAAGGCGCGCACGCGCGGCGCGAGCAGCGTGCCGGGGTTCTGTTCCACCACCACCGCCAGGCGCTCGCTGGACAGACGGACGAGGGTTCCCACCGGGTAGATGCCCAGGCTGCGGACGAAGGCCTTCAGCAGGTCGGTATCGAAGTGTCCCTGCCAGCTGGCCATGCGCCGCAGAGATTCGCCGGGGTCCCAACCCGCTTTGTAAGGGCGGTTGGACGTGATGGCATCGTAGACGTCGCAGATGGCCCCCATGCGGGTGAGCACGGGCAAGGCGTCGCCAGGCAGGCGATTCGGGTAACCGGTGCCGTCCATCCGCTCATGGTGGTGGCGGGTGATGTGGAGCACCCCGGCCTGGGTCACGCCGCCTTCGCGCAGCAGGCGCTCGCCGTGCACCGGGTGCTGGCGGATCACGTCGAATTCGTCATCGGTCAGCTTGCCCGGCTTGTTGAGTACGTCCAGCGGCATGGCCGCCTTGCCCATGTCGTGCAGCAGGCCGCCCAGCGCGGCCTCGCGCAGATCGGCATCGGACAGGCCGATCTCGCGCCCCAGCATCACCATCAGCGCGCTGACGGCGACCGAATGCAGGTAGGTATAGCTGTCGGCGTCCTTCAATCGCGCCACGCTGACCAGGGCGGTGGGATGGCGATCGACCGAGCCGGTGATCTCCTCGATCAGCGGCAGGACATGACCGGGATCGACGCCGCGGCCCATGCGTACCTCGCGGAACATGGCCTCGACGGCATCGCGGGCCTCGCCGCAGATGCGGCGCGCACGGGCCAGTTCGGAGGCGAAATCGGGAGCGGCCTCGGGCACCAGGGTCCGGCGGCGGTCCGCTGCTGCCGGGGCATCGTCCTCGGCTCGGGTGGCAACAGTGTCGATGACGGGGGAGACCCCGTCGGCGATCGCATCCTCGCCGTCCCAGGCGCCCAACGACAGGTCGACGACCACCTGCTCCACGCCGCTGTCCTGCAGTTGCGCCAACCGCTCCTCGTCCAGCACGAACGAGGTCCTCCAGAACGGATGCTGCATCCACGGCCCGAGCAGCTTCTGTACATGCATGCCCGGCCGGAGCGCTGCGACATCGAGTGTTTTCAGCATGCACGACTCCACGGCCCCAGGTCGGTTACGCTCCGCGCTCCGGCGATGCCGGCGGGACAGGCCCGACTGCCCCGGAACCGTTATCGGCACGGGAGGCCACATGCTGAAGTCCTATGCGGGCAGTTGCCATTGCGGGGCGGTCCGGTTCGAGGCGGACATCGACCTGACCCAGCCTACCTACCGGTGCAACTGCTCCATCTGCCGGCGCAACCGGTTCTGGCCGGCCATCGTCACGCCGGACCGCTTCCGCCTGCTGGCCGGTGGCGACCAGCTGGTCGAATACCGGTTCAACGCGATGCGCCATTCCCACCATTTCTGCCGGACCTGCGGGGTGCGCCCGTTCGGGATCGGCAACGACGTCCCGGGCGGGGAGCGCATCTACGGCATCAACCTGGGATGCCTGGATGCGACGCCGGAAGAACTGGCGGCCGCACCCGTCACCTGCATCGACGGGGCGCATGACCGTTGGCAGTCGGCACCCGCGTTGACGTCTTATCTGTAGTACTTCTCACTTAGTCCGAAAAAGCCCCCGTTGCCGGCGGCGAATGCGACGCGGACTTGCCACACGCAAGTGGGCTTTTGCTAGTCTGGGTAATTGCCGCCGACCGGGTGCGAGCAGGAGTTCCACATGAGCACGCCTTCCGATTTCATGGAAAACGTTTTCAGCGACGCGCACATCCTCGGCGAGTCGCCGCTGCGACCGCGACCACACGTGGAGCTGTGCCGCCGCGGCGAGATCCGGGCGGAAAAATTCCTGGACGCCGCCACCGAGGTGTTCGCCGAGAAGGGCTACCAGCATGCTCGCCTGAGCGAGATCGTGGCGCGCGCCGGCGGATCGCTGGCCACGCTGTACCGCATCTTCGGCGACAAGGAGGGACTGGCCTGCGCCATCCTCGAGCGCCGCATGGACCTGCACATCCACGTCCTCAGCGACCTCAATCTCACCGAGCTATCGCCCGAGCAGGCGCTGCGCCGGGTGGCGATCCGGATGGCGCAGTTGATGGCCGGGCGGGATTCGCAGGTGGTGTACCGCATCGTCATCGGCGAGGGACAGTCGTTCCCCGCGTTGCGCGACTGGTTCTTCGACCACGTGGTCGCATCGATCCGGCAGACGCTGGAAGACTATTTCGCCCAGCAGGTCGCGGCCGGCCGGCTGCAGTTGCCCTCGCCGAAAGCAGCCGCGGCGCAGTTCTACATGAGCCTGTTCGGCGACCAAGTGGTCAGGCTGGCGGCGGGCAGCACCCACATGCCCGACGTCGACACGCTGGAAGCACAGGCGCTGGCCTCGGTCGACCTGTTCCTGCAGGGTGCGTTGCCACGCTGAGGGCGCCGCCCTTCACCTGTCCCTGTCGCGCCGCCTGCCAGCATCGCCGTATCGTGACGGTGCGGGGCAAGCATGGACCTGAAAAGCGGTTATCCCTTCTGGGCGGTCAGCAACGGGCTGATGCAGGCGTTTCCGCGCCTGGAGGCTGACCACCGCTGCGACGTGGTGGTGCTGGGCGGGGGCATCACCGGCGCACTGATCGCCGACGAACTGGCCACGCATGGCTTCGAGGTCGCAGTCCTCGAGCAACGCGACATCGGCTGGGGCAGCACGTCGGCCAGCACGGCGCTGCTGCAGTATGAGATCGACACCCATCTGGTCGATCTGGCGAAGCGTCACGGCGAGGCCGATGCCGCCCTCGCCTATCGCGCCTGTTCCGACGCGATCGACCAGTTGCACGGCGTCGCGTCGGCCTGGCGCGACGTGGGCTTCGCGCGCAACGCGAGCCTGTACTACGCCAGCCGACACCGCGACGTGCACGACCTCGAGGAAGAGCACGCCGCTCGGCGGC
>NZ_JBGFFG010000205.1:0-5950 GCF_056175765.1 Pseudoxanthomonas sp. LjRoot204_2
CGTCTCCACGCCGATCAGCGTGAACCCCGCCTCGCTTGCCACGGGCGCCAGCAAGGCGTGGATGCGCGGGCCGTTGGCGCCCATCGTGATGATGGTGGCCGGCGCGTCGTGGCGCATGTGCGAAGCGAAATCGGACCAGTCCACCCCACGGTCGTGCCCGCCCACCAGCAGCGCGATGCGCCGTCCGGCGAAGCACTCCAGCGCGGCGAGCGTGGCATGCGGCGTGGTGCTGATCGAATCGTTGACCCAAGTGATGCCGTCGCGCGTGCCCATCGCCTGCAGGCGGCTGGGCAACGGACGGAACGACTGCGCATGCGCCGCCAGCGGCAGCGCATCGATGCCCCGCGCTTCCAGTGCGGTCAGCACGGCGCACAGGTTGCTGCGGTTGTGGCGTCCCGGCAGCGGCAGCGGGCGGGTGTCCATGACGAACACGTCGCCGCGATACAGGTCGTCCTCGCGCAGGTGCCAGCCCTCGGCATGATTGAACCAGCGCACGTCACTGCGCGGCAGCTCAAGCGCAGCCAGGCGAGGATCGGCGGCATTGAGCACGGCGATGCGCGGGTGCGCGCCGGTGACGAGCTTCAGCTTGTCTTCGATGTAGCGCGCTTCACTGCCGTGCCAGTCCAGGTGCTCGGGAAACAGGTTCAACACGATCGCCACGTCCGGGCGTGCGCCACTGTCGGCGACATCGCCGGTCTGGTAGCTGGACAGCTCGATGGCCCACTCGTCCGGTGCCGGCCGCGGATCCAGCACTTCGAGCATCGGCAGGCCGATATTCCCGGCCAGCACCGTGCGTCTGCCTGCCGCGCGCAGCAGGTGCGCCAGCAACGAGGTGGTGGTGCTCTTGCCCTTGGTGCCGGTGACGCAGAACGTGTGCGCGACCACGCYGTCGGCGCCCGCGTGTTCGCCGAACCACAGGCCGGTGCCGCCGATGAAACGCGTACCTGCGCCCGCCGCAGCCACCGCTGTGGGCGTGTTCGGGCTGATCCCGGGCGACTTGATGACGATCTCGAACGCCGACAAGCGTTCGGTGGTCACTTCGGTTTCCATCGAGAGCAGCGGATCGCCCAGCGCCGCGGCCTCTGCGGCTTCCTGCGCGTTGCAGAACAGCGTCAGCGGCAGCGTGGGAAGCCGCGCGCGCACCACGTGGTGGGCGGCGCGACCTTCGCGCCCCCACCCCCACAGTGCGACACGCCGTCCCTCAAGCTGCGAAATTTGCACGCAGGCGCTCCCACAGCGCAGCGGGGATGCGGTGCTCGCCGCCGATCTCGAGCAACGGCGCCACGGCCAGTTCCGATGCATCGAGTTGCGGGCGGATCTCGCGGTTGAAGCGCGCGACGATCACGTCCTCGCGCCATTCAGGCCGGTCACCCAGCGTCGCCATCGCCGCGCGCGATTCCTGGCCTTCGCCGACGCACTCGAACGGCTTGTGGTCCTGGTACTCCAGCAAGGCGTCGAAGCCGCCCGTCTGGTTGGCGTCATCCAGGAGGTTGCGTCCGAAGATGCCGACCAGGCGCGGCTTGGGCATGAACGGCGCCAGCGCGAGGAATACGAAGTGGCACTTCGGGCACACACCGCACCAGCGGTTGGTGGGGCGTTCGCCGAGCAGGTGGAAATTGYGGTTGCAGCTTGAGAAATGCGCGTCGTAATGATCGGTGCGGGCGAACTGCCGCGCCACCGCGAGCTCCGACAACGGACGCAGCAGCGAGTAGTACTGCAGGTCGGCGGCCACGTGCGACTGCACGTGCGCGCCGAACGCGCTCTCGAACGCCCAGCCCTTCGACCACTGGTGGTTCACCTCGCCGGTGCCCGGGATCATGCTGCCGTAGCTGGCCGAGCGCTCGTTCGAGAACACTACCTGGTCCACGCCGTGCAGCAACGCCGCCAGCACCATGATTGCCGAGTTGATCGCGGTGACCGGGATGTGCCCGTTCCACGCGCCCTGGCGGTTGTATTCGAACAGTTCCGGCGCCAGCGCGCGGCCGATGTTGAGCGTCGACAGGCCCGTGCGCGCCGCGCAGGCCGCGATCAGCTGCGAACCGCCGATCCAGGTGACGGTCTGCTCGATGCCGGCACCGCGGAGCGCCTCGATGCTGACCAGCGAGTCCTTGCCGCCGCCGATGGCGACCAGTGCGTGTTCCTGCAGACCCGCGGCGGGTGCCGCGGCCTGCGCCGGCGCACCCACCGGGAACCGCACGCGGCCATGCAGGCTCAGGCCGTTGCGATAGGCAAACTCGCCCAGCCCATGCACGTAGACCTGTTCCATCAGCACGGCCGTGGCCGCGTCGATCGCGTAGCCATCGATGCGGATCTCGTTCGGCACCGCCGCCTTGTAGTAGCTCACGCCGGTGACCAGGTGCAGCAGGCGCACGGCGTGCTCGACCGCCTGCGCACGCGTGGCGTCCAGCGCGAACGGCGCGCCCGGTACGGTCACCGTCTCGGTCAGCTCCGGACCGTCGTCGAAGGCGTACACCAACCGCGCGACGCCGGTCTCCGCATCGAAGGAACAACGGACGAAACGGAAAGTGCGGATGCTGGATTTGTCGAAAGTCGTCATGCGTGATCCGGGGAAAGTGCGGCCCGTCGGCGCAGGTAGCGGCGGCAGGCGAAATATTCGATAGCGAACAACGGCGCAGCGCCGAACACTGTCGCGAGCAGCGAGCCGTAGAAGACGAGGACCGGCAGCCAGGCCAGCGCCTCGTCCGATCCGCCTGGGTGGCTGGCGGTCAACGAGTCGATCGCGATCGCGGTGACCGCCCAGGCGGACAGCGACAGCGGAAACAGCAGCAGCACCACCAGCAGCAGGCGCAAGGTCATGCCGCCCGCCTTCCAGCGTTGGCCCGCGCGCTGCGCACGCGCCTGCCATCGCGTGACGAACCAGGCGCCCAGCCCGACCGCCAGGAGTGCAGCGGGCGCAAACCGCAACGCCGCCGTGAACTCGGCGACGCCAGGCATGCGGCGATCCACATCCATCAGCACCACCACCGCGATGCTCAGCAACGCGGCGGTCAGCAGGCTGGACAGGACGAACTCAGTGCGCGGCGACATCGCCAAACACCCCATCGATCACATCCTCCGCCGGCAAGCCGCGCAGGTTGTAATGGCTGGCCATCACGAACCCATACGCGCCGGCGTCGGAGAACAGCAGCACGTCGCCCTCGGCCGTCGCGGACGCGAGCTTGCGGCGCTTGCCGAAGATGTCGCTAGATTCGCAGATCGGGCCGACCACGTCGAACGGTTCCTGTTCGGTGTCTTCCAGACGCGACAGGTTGGTCACGTCGTGCCACGCGTCGTACAGCGCCGGGCGGATCAGCGTATGCATGCCCGCGTCGCTGCCCACGCGGCGGATGCCGAGCTTCTCCACGACCTGCGTGACGTGGGCCAGCAGGACGCCCGACTCGGCGACCAGGTAGCGGCCCGGCTCGATGACGAGCTGGTACGCCGGGTACGCAGCCTTGATCGCGGCCAGGCCCTCGCCCCACGCCGCCAGGTCGAACGGCTCGTCGCCTTCGGCGTAGGGAATCGGCAGGCCACCGCCGATGTCGATCGTCTCGATGGTGCCGATCTGGTCGGCCAGTCCGCCGAGCTCATCGGCGATCTGGTTCCAGTGCTGTGCGCTTTCCACGCCGCTGCCCAGGTGCGCATGCAGGCCGACGACGCGCACGTCGATCGCGCGGGCCGCTGCGAGGAAGGCCTCCAGCTTGGCCAGCGGCAAGCCGAACTTGGACGTCTTGCCGCCAGTCTTCACCTTGTCGTGATGGCCGTCGCCGCGCCCCAGGTCGACGCGCAGCCACAGGCGGCGACCACGGAAGATCTCGGGCCATTGCTGCAGCGCCTCGACATTGTCGAGGGTGACGTTGATGCCCCGCTCCAGCGCGAATGCGTACTCCTCGCGCGGCGCGAAGCTCGGCGTGAACAGCACTCGCTCCATCGGCAGCGCAGGCGCGATCTCGAACACGCGCTCCAGTTCGCCGCGCGACACGCACTCCAGGCCGAATCCTTCTTCCACCAGCGCCCGCAGGATGGCGGGATGCGAATTGGCCTTGATCGCGAAGAAACGATGATCGACGGCCGTGATCGCGGCCAGCGCGCGGGCACGGGCGCGGACGATGTCCAGGTTGTAGGCGTAGCGCGGCGTGCCGGCCCGCGCCAGCGACAGCAGCCGTTCGCGGGCGGCAGGCGCACTCCACCAGCGCACGCCGCGATGGCGGACCGCGCCGTTGATCTCCCGCCAGCTGGGACCGAACACGCTGGCCTCCTCGACGGGCATGGCGCCGCTGTCGATCAACGCCTCGTGCAGCAGCGGCAGCATGCCGTCGGCATCAGCCTCGTCGATCACGAAGGTCAGATTGAGGTCGTTCGAAGACTGCGAGATCAGGTGCACGCGCTCGCGGCCGAACATCGCCCACACATCGGACAGCTTGTGCAGCAGCGACCGCATGCCGCGCCCGACCAGGGTGATGGCCGTGCACGGCGCGATCACCTTCACCCGGCAGATCTCCGCCAGGTCGGCCGACAGCGCGGCCAGCACGTCGGTGTTCACCAGGTTTTCGCTGGGGTCCAGCGACACGGTGACGTTGGTCTCCGACGAACCGATCAGGTCCACCGAAAGACCATGCTTCTTGAAGCGCGCGAACACGTCGGCCAGAAAGCCGACCTGCTGCCACATGCCGATGCCTTCCATCGAGACCAGCACGATGCCGTTGCGGCGGCTGATCGCCTTCACGCCCGGCACGGTCAGGGCGTTGCCGTCGATGGTGGTGCCCGGCAACTCCGGCCGCTCGGTATCGAGGATGGCCATTGCCACACCGGCATCGCGGCATGGCTTGATCGAACGCGGATGCAGCACCTTCGCGCCGGTGGTCGCGATTTCCTGCGCTTCGTAATAATCCAGTCGCGTCAGCAGGCGCGCATCGGGCACTTCGCGCGGATTCGCGCTGAACATGCCGGGTACGTCGGTCCAGATTTCCACGCGCTGCGCACCGAGCAGCGCACCGAAATACGCGGCGGACGTATCCGAGCCGCCGCGGCCGAGGATGGCTGTGCCGCCATCGGCGTGCCGCGAGATGAAGCCTTGCGTCAGCAGCATCGTCGTCGGTTGGCCCGCGAACGCGCGGCGCCAGTCCTGGTCCGGCGCGGTGTTGCACGACACCGACAGCCGCTGCGCCCACGGGCTCTGGTTCGGCAGGAAGTTCGCCTGCAGCCAGTGCCGCGCGTCGACCCAGCCGAAATCCAGTCCCTGCGCGCGCAGGTAGGCCACGCCAAGCGTGGACGAGAGCAGTTCGCCCTGCCCCAGCACCTCGGCCTGCCAGTCGAGCGCGCGGCTCGCGGCGCGCGGATCGGTCAGCAGGTTGCGCAGTGCCGCCAGGCGGTCGCCGAGCACGGCATCGGCGTCCAGCTCGAGCTCCGAGAGGAATTCCCGATGGCGCTGTTCCAGTTTCGCCACGCGTTCCGCGCTATCGGCCGCGCCGTCGGCGATGGCGGTCAGCTCGTTGGTGACGCCGGACAACGCCGACACCACGACCAGCACGCGCGCGCCCTGTTCGTCCGCCCGCTGTTTTGCCAGTTTGCCGATCGTGTCCCAGCGATGGCGACGCGACACCGAGGTGCCGCCGAACTTGAGGACGATCCAACGATCAGACGCAGGCGTGGCAGAAGGCATGGATAGAATGACGGGGAATGCCCGAACCCTTCGGGCGTGAACCGTCGATTCTAGCCCAAGCTCCCGCGCGCGACCGGACCGTACCGCATGCAACGAACCTCACACCGCTATCTGCAGGTCGACGTCTTCGCCGACCGCCCCGGCGCGGGCAATCCGCTGGGCGTCGTACTGGACGCCGGTGGATGGGACACGGCGCGCATGCAGGCGTTCGCCGCCTGGACCAATCTGTCGGAGACGATCTTCTTCCTGTCCCCGACCACCCCAGACTCCAGCTACCGCATCCGCATC
>NZ_JBGFFG010000206.1:0-5922 GCF_056175765.1 Pseudoxanthomonas sp. LjRoot204_2
ACACCAGGAAGCGCCGTCCGTTCTGTTCCACCAATTCGGGCTTGCCGTGTTCGCCCAGTTCGTACAGCTTTCCACCCTGCATGCTGCCGCCGGTGGCGCGGCCGCCGCCGAAGTAAGACCCAACCGCCTGCGCGATCGTCGCCCACCAGCCCCCACCACTGCTGCCGCCTGATCCGCCGCTGTTGTTGCCGATGGAGTTGGCCCATTCGGTGATCTTGCTGGCCGCTATGTCGGCAACCATCTGCAGCAGCATCTGTTGCCAGCGATCTTCGATGCGTTCGAAGTTGCCGGACAGGGCGTCGTAGATGCTGTCACCCAGCAGGTACTGCGTGCTGTCGCTTGCGTCCTGCAGGATCTCTTTGACGGTGGCGCCGTGCTTGCGGGCACTCTCCGTGGCGCGCTTGTAGTCCTTTTCGGCAGCGCCGACCGCGCGGTTGTAGGTTTCCTGGCTGATGGCGCCCTCGTCCAGCAGTGCCTTGTAGCGGGCGATTTCGGCGGATAGCACTTCCTGCGGCGTCAGCATGGCCTCAGTGACGCGCGCACCCTCTTCTTTCGCCTGGTTGCTGCGTTCCTGCGCGTCGCGCTCTTCGGCGGCCAGGCGCAACTGTTCGGCCAGCTTCGGGTTCAGGGCGTCCAGCCCGTCTTGCTTGATCTGGTAGTTGACCCGCGCCAGTTCCGTGGTCTGGCCATTCAGCGCGATTTCCTGCTGCAGACGTTCCAGCATGCGGCCGTATTCGGCGTTCAGCTGTTTGGCGGCCTTCTCGGCTTCGGTCAGCTGCGCAGCGCGGGGCTTCTTGCCATCGCCGCCGCCGGGCGCCTTGCCACCGCCGCCACCCGATGGCCGAAGCATCGACGCTGGGATATCTCCCTGGTCGGAAAAGTTGACGCGCGTGCGCGACGGGTCGCCGAAGATCCGTTCGTTTAACTCGATCTGTGCCTGCAGTGCGGCTTGCCGATTGCGGAGTTCCTTGTCGGTACCGCCGCCGATACCCTCGAAACCCAGCACCCTGGCTGGCAGTCGATTCACGATGGTGGCGCGCTGCGTCAGCCAGTCGCCAGTCAGTCGGCCGTCCTTCATGGCAGCGTCAGCGGACTGTCGGCGAGCGAGCTCGCGCTCCACCATGGCCAGTTCGGCACGCTGGTTGCCTAGGTTCTCGCCGCCCATCAGCTTGCTGAACCCACCGCCCTGGATTGTCAGCAAGCGCTGCGCTGCGCCGAATGCCTGGTCCAGCCACCCCACCAGCGACGCCAGGCCAGCGACCAGACCCAGCGCACCTTCGGTCATGTTGGCGAATCCGGAACGAACGTCGCCGGAATTCAGCGTGCTGATAAGTCCCTCGACGCTGGACCGCACACCTTCCAGCCCCTCACCCCCCGTGTCGCCGGTCAGCACATCCGCCAAGGTATTCTTCAGCGCGATCATCGATCCGCCGAACGTATCGCGTGCCGCCTGCGCGGCGCCGCCATAGCTGTCGGCCAGGATGTCCAGGATGATCTGCTGGGCTTCGGCGGTCTTGCCGGCCTCGTCCAGTTCCTTGATGGCCTTTCGCACACTGTCGGTGAACGCGGCGCCGAAGCCCTGCTGCGCCAGCGCTGCCGCTGCTTTCTGCGGCGATTCCAGCGCACGGCCGATGGTCTCGGCGGACTGTTCCACGCCGATCCCCAAGCGCGCCGCCTGGTCGATGGCGATCTGCAGTGCTTCGGGGAAGTTCTTGCTGGCAATGCCGCTGTAGGACAGCAGGCGGGTTTCCGCCTTGATGATCTCGCCGGCACTGAATGTCGACGCGGCGGCGATGGCCTCCGACATATCGACCAGCTGGTCGCGCGTGTACGTGGCACCCTGCCCGGTCGATCGCAGCACGGCTTCCAGCTGCGCCATTTCCTGTTCCGCAGCGGCGGTATTGCGAAGGATCAGGCCGATGCCAGCGACGGCGGCGGCGCCGGCATACTTGATGGCGTTGCCGATCTTTACGCCGAACTCTTCCCACTCTTCGCCCGAGTCCTCCACCGCGGCGCTGGTCGCCTTCACCTCGTCGCGAATGCTCTTCAGCGACGCGCGCACCTCGCCGTCGCCGCCGACATCGAACTGGACCTGGAAGCGGCTAGTGCGCTGACTCACGCTGCGCGCGCTCCCGCTCGGCCACGTCGACGCGCGCCGTCACGAACGCCCGTTCGATCACCAGCAGGTCGTCCAGCAGGCACGGCAGGTCCGCGCGCGACACGCCGATGCGGTCCAGCGACGCGCGGATGATCGTCAGGCAGTCGCCCATGCGCAGCCCGGTAGGTAGGCCGCTGGGCGCGTAGCTCCACTGTCCGCGGCATCGCAGATACGCAAGCGCCGCCGGCACCGCATCCGGCAGCAAGCGCGGCTGCGGACAGTCGCCGCAGATCACCTTGCAATCCTTGCAGTAGCTGGATGTGAACCACTCGTCGTATTTCCTTTCGAAGTCCCACAGCCGCTGGTCTTCCACGCCTGGACCCGCCCCGGCAATCCACCGGGCCCAGGCTTCTAGTTTTTTGCCACCCCTTCGCGGCTGGCCTTGAACAGCGCTTCGCGCGCGGCCTGGAAGAACCACTGGTAGTCCATGCAGGCGGCCAAGCGCTCTGCGCTGAACGCCTGCGGCGCGCCCGCGTCGTCGTACACGTCGCGCCAGTCGTCGATGCGGTCGGCCAGTTCCTGCAGGTCGCTGGCCTCCACCTGCGTGACCGCGTCGAACACGCGCTGCAGGTCTTCCGTCGTGCGGATTTTCTCCGCGGTGGCCACCAGCTCGCTGGCCGTGCGCACCATGGCGCTGCGCTCGCGCTCGCGCAGTTCCTTGCGCGTCAGCAGGCGCATGCGCAGATGGATCTGCGTGCCCGCGCCGTCCWCGCCGATGGGCAATGCCACCGGTACCCACACCTTGCCGATATCCGCCAGTCGAAACACCGCCGCCGCTCCTTTGGTTGTTGCGTCAGATCGCCGCGCGGGGGCTCTTCAGCACCCACGTGACGGCCAGTTCCGCGCCGGTGGCGCGGTATGCCTGGAAGGTGAAGTTCTGCTTCAGCCCGCGCGGGCCGCTGATGGGCGCGGCCGGCGCCTCGATCACCGACACGGGGATGGTCAGTTCCAGCTGTTCATTGCCGGCCGTGCCCGCACCGGTGCCGCGCTTCAGCGTGACTTTCAGCGCCAGGTCGGTACCGGCCAGCGCCTTCGTACGCAGGGCCGGCGTGTCGAACTGCGCCACGCCATCGCCGCTGACCAGCACCTGGCCTTCCGGCAGGTCGTGCCGCTGCCCGCCGTCGTTGAGGCAATACAGGTCCGTGTCCAGGTCGTTGTTCCAGGTCACGTTGAGCGTTTCCACGCACACCTGCGTGGCGCCGCCGTCCAGTTCCAGCGTCACGCCGGAAACGCCCCAGCCAGCGTGGCCGTAGTCGGTCGGCGATGCGTCAACCGGTGCACCGGGCTGGGTCGACAGGCTGGCGCCGCGCAGGTTGAACGTGGCCTGCTGGAACGGCGACCCCGTGCTGAAGGCGAAGGTGGCCGACTCGATGCGCATATCCATGTCGCGTTCGTAGCGGCCGGGCGTGGCAATTCGGCTGCTGTAGTCGCGTTCGATCAGCATGGCCGGCGGGATGGCATTGGCGCCGCCACCCACCTGGAAGGTATGCGTGTACGGGGAGGACGCGCCCGTGGTGGTCGGCGCCCCCACCAGGTGCTTCAGCCAGAAGCCGATGCTGGTGCCCAGGGTAACCACCGCGCTTCCGCTGCCATCCACGCGGCCACGCTCGCCACGCAGGTTGCCGCGCAGGCCGCCGGCCAGGGTGGGGTCGTTTTCCAGCGGCTGGTTGGCTGCGTAGTCGTACGTGCGCACGTACAGAATTTCCGCGTCCGGAGACACGGGCACTTCCTTGAAGGCGGACTGGGTAAGGCCCAGCAGTTTGGTCAGTGCACCGGTGGCCTGTGGCATGGGGGCTTACTCCGCGGAAGGCGTGGAAGAGGCGCCGCCGCCCTCGCCTGCCGCTGCGGCGGCAGCGTCGGCGTCGGCGGGGGCGGCAGCGTTCTGGTCGGCGTCCGCAAGCTGGCAGCCTTTCGCCAGCAGCGCTTCTGCCTGTTCGGGGGTGCAATCGACGATCTCGCCGCCTTTCCAGTCGCCCAGCTTCACGGCGCCCGGGCGCAGCACGATGCGAACGCGCACGACGGGGGGCTGGGCGGCGGCCTGCGATGTTTCACGGGAAGCACTGTTCTTCATGGCGGTCACTCGCGGTGGATGACGCCATGCACGCGCACGGTGAACGTGGCGGCATGCACGGGGTGGTTGTAGTTGCGGTCGGTCACGACGTCGGCCACGTAGGCCATGTCGCAGGTGTCGTCCAGTGAGGGATTGCGCAGCAGCAGCTGCACCAGCGCCGGACCGATCGCGTCGGTTTGATCCACGCTGGTGTCGTAGTCCTGCTGGTGCCATACCAGCGACAGCACGATGTCGGCCACCCATTCCTGCTGATGGCTGTTGATCGTCAGCCCCATGGCGTCGCCATCAGCCGATGCCGGGCCTGGCTGCTGGTCGCCGGTGTCGTGCAGCCAGCACGGGAAATGCTCGGCGCCGATCTGGTCGAAGCGCCGATTGCCCTTCAGGCGCTTGGGCGTGACGGCCGCGCCGGTGCTACCCAGTTTCAGCGCCTGCATGGCGGTGATGAACTGCGGGTCGCCGACCATCAGTGCCATCAGCGCGGCGCGGGCGGCGGCGATCATGCGCCCTCCCCCAGCACCTTGTCGGCGGCAGCCAGCGCGGCGTCGACGTCCAGATCCTTTTCCATCGCGTCGTCGAAGTAGGGGCGCGCCGGCATCGGCCGGGCATGCGGGTTTCCGTACGGCTTGAAGCCGTCGTGCAGGCTGCGGGCGTACACGTTGGCGTTGAAGACGATGGCCGACCGGTCGCTCAGTTCCATGGCGAAGCCGCGCACATGCGTGCCTGTGCGCCGCGGAATGGGATAAGCGCCCGCAGCGGCAGACTTGGGGCCGGTGGACCGCTTCACCGCGGCGCGCTGCAACTGGATGGCCAGCGTCCGCATCAGGGTGCGCGCGGCGGCGCGGCTGTTGCGTGCCGACACGTCCAGCAGCTTCACCGTTTCGTTGGCGTCCACGACGGTGCGGAACATCAGTCCACCCCCGCCGCTGCGTACGGGCCGGTCTCCACGTGCGCCAGCGCGGCGCCGGTACCGGTCGCGGTGATGCCCAGGGCCAGTGCCATATTGTCGTCCGCGCATTCGAAGGCACGCTGTGCCTGGCTTTCGTATTCGCGACGGTTCAGATAGTCCAATCCTTCGCGCGCGCCGGTGGCGTTGCTGTCGATGAACGCCGCGCGGCGCTTCCACAGGTGGCCCGATACCCAGCACAGTTCGGCGGAACGCAGGCGTTCGTGGGTCGTGCTTTCTTCCGGCACGGCGGCATAGCCGGCGCCGAAGCGGCCGATGGCCCACTGCTCGGCCCGGGCGATCAGGCGGGAGAGATAGCCGGCGCTGTCATTGGCCCAATCAGCGGGCGTGCCGAACTGCTCCGGTCGGAAACCGGCGTCGGTGATGTCCTGGATCTTGACCTTGGCCGCCATGCATGCGGATGGCCCGGGTTGCCCCGGGCCATCGCGTCCCCGATCAGGCCAGCGCCACGCGGGCGATCTGGTCGGCGTCGCCGACGATCGCGTTGTACTGGCCCTTGCCGTACCAGTCTTCGGCCGACGCTGCGGGCTCGCGCTTGCTTTCCACCGTCAGCGGCTTCCAGTCGGCGCGCTTGTTCTTGCGGCCGGGCAGAACCACGTAGTAGTTGGCGTCGTTGGCCGGCACCTTCGTGGTCACGATCACGTTGCGCACGCTGAAGGCAATCGGCTGCTTCTGCGTACCGAAGGCGATCATGGGGCTGCCGCGCGTCGCGTCCAGGAAGGCCAGCAC